>JBBPYT010000142.1:0-8222 GCA_038199665.1 Hyphomicrobiales bacterium | reverse complement strand
CGAAATCGGCGCGCCGGACAGTGCGGTTCCGGCGACCACATTGGTCAGCACGGTCGGCAGGTTCGACACCCGGCCGAGCTTGAGCAAGGTCGAGATGCTCGGCAATGAACGAACCGCGACCGTCATGCCGCGATCTCCGACAGGACGAAAGTCAGTTCCCGAGCGATATCGTCGGCCTTGAAGCCTGTCGTCAGTTCCGCAGGGAGGACATCCCAGGTGTAGGTCTCGACTTCGAGGTGGGCGGAAAGCCGACGCTGCTTCACCACGGACAGGAGCTCGAGCAAGTCGTTTCGGGTCGAAGCAAGAGCGCCGAGATCAGCCAGAAAGACGGGAACGTGACAATGAATTCGCCACTCTCCATCGGCTTCGCCGCGGCCGAACGCGGCGAGCGCTTCTGGCAGGTCGACGAAGCGGCGCAGCGCGCCGCCGTCGCGAACGATCGTCTGGTGCAGGTACACCCCGTCATCGTACCGCTTGAGTGTCTCAGCGAGTGCGGCACTCATTTTCGGCACCCGCATAGCGGCGGAAAGCTGAATCTTCGGCACCGCGATCCCGGCTGCGGCCAGACGATCGATCGCCGCGACCGGGTTCTCATATTCCACCGAACCGTGACAGACGTCGTAACAGACGCCAAGGTGCTGCCGCATCAGGCGTTCGGCATTCGGCTTGTCCACTCCGACAAGCTCGGCGAAACGGCCCAGCGCAGCCGCCGACAGCGGTCCGGCTTCGAAAAAGGCGATCGTCTCCTCGACCGTCTCGATGAGGCAGCACGGCTCCGGTTCGAGCGCGAGCGCGATCAGTCGATCGGTCCCTCGCCCGATCTGCACGAGTTCGGCCACGGAGTCGACGAGGTGATCGACAATCAACCGCAACGCTTCGGGCCGCGCCGAGGTTGTTTTGAAGGCCCCTGGAACGGTCGAAATGCTGCCGTCGACTCCGGCGGGGAGGACCGCCGCCAGAAACTGCGCGCTATGGTTGGTGAAGCAAACCCGCTCGCCGGACGACCAGTCGGGCAAGTAGACGTCTTCCTTGACGCGTCTGCCGTGAAAGGGACCGTACGGAAAGGCGTTGATGGTGAAAACATAGGCGCCGAGCTCGTCCAGGCGATGGCGGAACGCGTCGATCGCAGCGGGCTCGACGGCGGCCCGTGCCGCGATTCCGGACAGTCGAAGGCCGAGGCCGAACGGCTGCTCGGGTGCGACCTTCGTCTTGATGGCAGGCACGTGAGCGTCGAGGCTCGTCAGAATATCCTGCCAGCTTTCGCCCGCGTGGATGTTGGTGCAGTAGGTCAGATGGATATCGCGGTGCGATCCTTGGGGCTGCATCGACGCTTATGCCTTCCGTTCGTTCCGGTCCGTGGTTGCGCGGCTTCTCACGAAATCGACCCTCTCAGGCCAGGGCCGGGGTCTTGGTGGCGGCGCCGACCCGCTCATCCGCGCCGGGCCACTGGAAGGAGCTCAAGAGCTTCGCCAGATCGTTCATGTCCTGCTCAGCCAATTCGACCAGAGGCGGGCGGACAGGGCCGGCGGCGCGCTCCATGCAGGCCAGCGCCGCTTTGACGATGCTGACCGCGTAGCCCTTGCGCCGGTTCCGAATATCCACATAGGGCAGCACGAATTCGCGCAATCCGCGTTCGATGACAGGTTCGTTCCTTTGCTGGACCGCGTGATAAAAGTCGCTTGCGAAGCGGGGGAGGAAATTGAAGATCGCGGAGGAATAGCTTGACACGCCGACCGCGCTATAGGAGGCCGCGAACGTCTCGTGGGTCGGCAGGCCGCCAATATAGAAAACGCGGTCGCCGAGACGATAGCGGATGCGGGCCATCAGTTCGATATCGCCGACGCCATCTTTGAAGCCAACGAGATTGTCGTGCCGCTCGCACAGCCGCGCCAGGCCGTCCGCCCCGAGGACCGAATTGTCTCGGTTGTAGACGACGACCCCGAGCTTCGTCGATGCGCAGACGGCACCGATATGGGCCTCGAGGCCGCTTTGCTCGGCCCCGATCAGGTAATGGGGAAGGAGAAGAATTGCCGAAGCGCCGGCCCTCTCGGCGGCGGTGGCGAACTCCCGGGCGAGGCTCGTGCCGTAGCCGCAGCCGGCGATGACCGGCACCCTGCCCTTCGCCTGCTCGACGGCCGCTCCGACCACATGCTCAAATTCCGTCAGATCCAGTGAAAAGAATTCCCCGGTGCCGCCCGCAGCGAAGAGAACCGCCGGTTCGTATTCGAGCAGCCACTCCACATGCTCGCGATACCGGTGCTCATCGAAAGAATAGTCGTTGTTAAAATGTGTCACCGGAAAGGTCAAAAGCCCTCGTTCGATGTCGGCCGAGAGTTCGTTCTGCGGGTTCTTCATCGAATTTGCCTGTTTAGTTGTTGCTGAGCTTTGGTTAGGGTGATCCACTAGCGGCCGGTGCCGTTCCATCAAGCTTTCGCCGAGATGACGAACGACCAACCGGGCGCCGCGTTTTTTCCGCCTCAACCGGCTATGGTCAACATGCCATAATGTCATCCTATGACTGCCGGCGCAAGTCGTACCGCTCCCGGTCGACCCCGGCCGTTCCTTCGGGCCGCCTCGACGACGGCGGCCACATCCGCGGAATGATCCACGAGTGAATGCCAGGCCTCGATGTCGGAACCGACACGGCTCAGTTTCGCCCAAAGATGCCGAGACGTGATCATCCGACGACCTCACCTTTCGCCGCCGACCCTGAGCGAGGTGGTCCGCGCGCATGGGCTGTTCTCGTCCTACTTGAGGGATCGGGACAGCAAGCCGGACGACGTTCGGGATCGTCGCAGCACGTGAACCGTCCGCCGCCTCCGTCCGCCCGCGGCGAAGAGCCTGGTGCGGCGCGCCAATGCCTGCGCTCACTCCCTGAGGAGGGCCCGGAAAATGTCGTGATCGCAAGCCGTGCCGACCAGGACGCCGCTGTGGTCGATGACCAGGAGCGCGGCACCGCCGCGCTGGCGCAGGGCGACCGCCTCCTTCAGGGGAAGGTCGACCGGAACCGTGACGACGGTCTCGCCGCCATCCCGGTTCAGCTCGGACATGGAGGAGATGCGCGTCGGCTGGCCGCCGATCGTCACCGTCCGGGCACAACCGTCCGGGCCGAGTTCGACCCTGATGGCATGGTCCCGCCCGGTCAGCAGCGCATTGCCGTCGCGCCGCAACGAGGCGACCGGCGTCATGAAGGTCTCCGCCCTAAGCGCGTCAAGCGGATTCATATGGCGGACGAACTCGGCCACGTAGCTGTCGGCGGGCCGCAGCACGATGTCCCGCACCGTGCCGGCCTGCACGATTCTGCCGCCCTCCATGATGACGATGCGGTTGCCGAGCTTGATGGCCTCGTCGAGATCGTGGCTGACGAACAGGATGGTCTTCTTGAGCCGCTCCTGGAGTTGCAAAAGCTCGTCCTGGAGCTTGGTGCGGATCAATGGATCGAGCGCCGAAAAAGGCTCGTCCATGAGAAGAATGTCGGCATCGGTGGCGAAAGCCCGCGCCAGCCCGACGCGCTGCTGCATGCCGCCCGACAATTCGTGCGCATGTTTCTCGGCCCAGCTCGTAAGCCCCACCATATCGAGCTTCTCGTCGACGATGCGGTCGCGCTCGGCGCGGCCCATGCCGCGCAGCTCGAGCCCCATGCCGACATTGTCGCGCACGCTCCGCCAGGGCAGGAGCGCGAACTGCTGAAACACCATGGCAACCCCCTGCGAGCGCAGGTCGCGCAGGGTCGCAGCATCGCAGGTGGTCACATTGATCTCGCGGTCACGGTGCCGCACCAGGACATCGCCGCGGGCCGGCTTATTGAGCCGGTTGACGGCCCGCAACAGCGTGGATTTGCCGGAACCCGACAGTCCCATGAGAACGCAGATCTGACCGGGCTCGACCGCAAGATTGGCCTTGGTCACGCCGACCACATGGCCCGTGGCGGCGAGGATCTCTTCGCGATTGCGACCCGCATCCAGCATCTGCAGGGCGCGCTTGGGCGCCGGGCCGAAAATGATGTCGACGTCACGGAACGTGACGGCGTTCATCGCGCATGGCCCGCATCCGCAGCCGGTTTGCGGAACAGGCGATCGAGCAGGATGGCAACCAGCACGATGGCAATGCCGGCCTCGAAGCCCATGGCCGGGCGCACCTGATTGAGGGAACGCAGCACCGGAACGCCCAGACCGCCCGAGCCCACCATGGTGGCGATGACCGACATGGACAGGGCGAGCATGATGGCCTGGGTGAGCCCTTCCATGATGGCCGGCAGCGAATGGGGGATCTCGACCTTGCGCAGCAGCTGCCACCGTGTGGCGCCGAATGCCTCCCCGGCCTCGCGCAGGGGCAGCGGCACCGACGAAATACCGAGCTGCGTCATGCGGATCGGCGCCGGCACCGCGAAGATCACGGTGGCGATGATGCCCGGCACGACGCCCAGGCCGAACAGCGACAGCATGGGGATGAGATAGACGAAGGTCGGCAGCGTCTGCATCAGGTCGAGCACCGGCCGCAGCGCCTTGGCCAAGGTGGCGTTCTGCCCGGCCAAGATACCGATCGGGACCCCGATCGCCATGGAGGCCGCCGTTGCGTAGAAGGTGATGACCAGCGTCGTAACCGTGTCTTTCCAGTAACCTTGATTGAGGATGAACATCAGCGCCACGAACGCGAAGACGGTGATGACCCACGAACGGCGGATCGTATAGGCGAGCGCCGCGACGAGGATGCAGAAGAGAAGCGGCGGCACGGCGCCTACGAGTTCGACCGTATGGTCGATGAGGAAGCTCAGGCTGTCGGAGACACGGTCGAAGAACGTGCCCGAATTGTCCTTGAGGGCGTTCATGGCTGCGTTGAGCCCTGGGCCGATCGGGATCTTGTGCGCCATGATGAAGGCCGTCACGGCGTCCATGTCGATGCTCCCACGAGGTAAGCTGTCCGCCCCTCGTCCTTCGGCACGGGCCTTTCAGACCCGGCTCAGGATAAGGGGCCGTTCATCACATCCACTCTCATCGCCTGGCGGCCGACAAGGCCGGCGCGCCGAACGACGAGTGCGGATCGGCTCTGCATGCGACCCTTCAGTTCCCGAGACTCTTCTTGACGGCGGGCAGGCCGGGCTGACCGTCGACCGTGGTGACGCCGGCGAGCCAGGTATCGAGCACGCCGGGGTTAGCCTTGAGCCAGTCGGTGGCGGCCTTGTCGGGTTCGACGTTGTCGAACAGGATCGACCCCATGATCTGGTTTTCCATGTGCAAGTTGAACTTGAGATTTTCGAGCAGCTTGCCGAGGTTGGGGCAGTCGGCCGTCAGGCCGGCACGCACGTTGGTGTAGACCGTGGCGCCGCCGTAGTTCGGCCCGAACACCTCGTCACCGCCCGACAGGTAGTCCATTTTGAACTTGGTGTTCATCGGGTGGGGCTCCCAGCCGAGGAACACGATAGGCTCGTTGCGCTTCGTCGCCCGCTCGACCTGGGCCAGCATGCCTTGTTCGCTCGATTCGACCAGATCGAAGCCCTTGAGGCCGAATTTGTCGGCCTTGACCATGTCGAGGATCAGCCTGTTGCCGTCGTTGCCGGGCTCGATGCCATAGATCTTGTTGTCAAGCTTGTCTTTGAATTTGGCGATGTCGGCGAAGGTCTTCAGTCCGGCCTCGTAGGTATAGGCCGGCACGGCGAGGGTGTATTTCGCGCCCTCGAGGTTTGCCCCCAGGACGTTGACCGTCTTGTCCTCGACGAAAGGCTTCCGGTCGGCCTCCATGGTGGGCATCCAATTGCCCAGGAAGACATCGACCTGCTTATTATGCAGCGATTGATAGGTCACCGGGACCGACAACACGTCCGTGTGCGGGTTATAGCCGAGGCCCTTGAGAATGGCCGAAGTGGTTGCCGTGGTGGCCGTGATGTCGGTCCAGCCGACGTCCGAGAACTTCACCGTTTTGCAGGCGGGCGGGTCGCCGGCCGCAAAAGCCGCCCCGCACGGCATCCATATCGCGACCCCTACCGCCGCTCCGATCAACCAACTACGCATCATTCCCTCCATAGGACGACCGCTTTAGTGCGGTTCGCTCGATAAGAGCCCCGCAGGGCTTTGACTGCAAAGGCTAGACCAGCTTATCGTGAGAAGCGAGAAGAAGAATCGGATCATTGAGACCTGGATTTGTGCAAGGCCGACTTCCGGCGTCACGTTTCCGTCCCGGTGCCTGGAAGCCCGCCTGTCTCCGAGGTCGCACCTTGGCCCTGCCGTCCGGCATCGGAGGCCCCATATGGGCTTTGCGCCGTTTGGGCGTCGCATCGTGGCGGGCCTCCATGCGCAAGTTCTTGTTCCAGGTTCTCGAGCGATGGCGCGGCTCGGCGCCGCCGAGCGCGGCTTGCCTTCCGCAAGGGTTGCGCGTCTACGCGATCGGCGACATTCACGGCTACTCTCAGCTGCTGGAGAGCCTGGCGCGCAAGGTCGAGGCGGATCTGCAGCGGAACCGGCCCGACCAGGCGCTGGCCGTGTTTCTCGGCGACTATGTGGATCGCGGGCCGGATTCGGCCGGAGTCATAGAGCGCCTTGTCCAAGGCCGCTTTCCGACGCCTTTTGTTGCGCTGCGCGGCAACCACGAGGACCTGATGATGCGCGCGCTCGCGCACGCTGGCGGCATGGACCCGTGGTGTTACTCAGGCGGCATCGAAACCGTGGCGTCCTACGGGATCGAGGTCGCCAGGGCGTCCGGCGGAAAAGGTCTCGCCAAGATCCGAAAGGATCTCCTCGACCGACTCCCCGAAGCGCATCGGGATTTCCTCGCCGCAACCCAGCTGTCCTTCGCGGTCGGGGATTATTTCTTCGTCCACGCGGGCGCTCGGCCCCGGGTGCCGCTCGACCGGCAGCTCGACCACGATCTTCTTTGGATTCGCGACGAGTTTTCCGGCTCGGACTTCGACTTCGGCAAGGTGATCGTGCACGGTCACACGCCGCATCGCAGACCGGAGGACGAGCCGCGCCGCATCAACGTCGATACGGGCGCCTTCAAGTCGGGCGTTCTGACCTGCGTGGCCTTGGAGGGGACCGGGCGTCGATTTCTTTCGACGCAGCATCAGGACGCGTGATGGCGCCCCACGCCTGCACCCTCTATTGCGACAGGAAAAGCCGCGAATACTGCTGCACCCCGAGGCTGTGGCAAGCGCCATTTCCTTGTGCGAACTGCAGCGTCCCGGATCCACTCGATGTGAACGTGTTGGCTACAAGCTTGGAGCATTGACCAGCCCCGCTCGACGTGTTGCCGTGGAAGGTGATATTTGAGTATGGCATATAAGCAACCCCGTCGAAAACTAGGCTTCCGCCGGGGCCTAGGTCTGAGTCGGTGTTACTTGTCAAGTGTGGATCATAGTATATCGAAATACCATGCCATGGATTCGCAGTGTCCGTGGGCGGAGATACATTCGGTGTAGCAAGGTGCCCCTTACCATTGGGGAAGTTGATTGAATGGTTGTGCGCGGTGGAACCGGAGAATATGATAATCGTATTGCTCGACGTGATGTTCGCGTCGTTACTCAAGGTTAAGGAACCATTTTCCACCACGATTGCAAGATCTCCGCTGAACGTATTCAAATTGCCAGATCCGCTGAGTGTCAGGTTGCCACATACATGCACCTCCGTGTAGGACCCGTTGGTAAGAGTGAGAAATGCCGTTCCGACGGGTTGTATCGGCGGTGTCCATGTTCCGCCCGCGGTTATGCTGGTGCACTTCGCTACGATGTTACTCGCAATCGACGAGAAGATATCTGGAACTGCCGGAGCGCCCTGAACGGGGTTCGAGCAGCCACTGGTCGTTCCTGCCGCAAGGGACGCCGAGGCACCCCCTCCGTGACCATTGCAAGTCATGCTCGTATTGCTTCGGATCGAACACCCGGTCAAACTCATGTTGGGCGCTCCGTTCAGCACGAACGAAGAGGTTGAAACAGCGGCTCCCTGCCCGAGCGTGAGCACGCAAGAGTTGTCCAAAAGCAGCTTCGCGGTGGATTTAGCGGAAATGGGAATCGAGGAATAGCCGAAAGCCCCCATGAAGATCGTTGGCGAGTTGGTATTGGCGGTTCCTGAAAAGGACCCGTCGTTGTTTGTGACAAAATTAGGTGTCACGGTTTGTCCGCCGATACCTCGATTGGCACCGCTAAACGCGTTTGACGCGATTCCCACACGCGTAGTGGCGTCTTGTTGGTTGGCTCCGAGCAACACTGCGCTGTCCAGCGCTCCCTGTAGACT
>JBBPYT010000141.1:0-10129 GCA_038199665.1 Hyphomicrobiales bacterium | reverse complement strand
CAGGCTGGAACACGACGATGGCCGCTCCCGCGAAATTGCGCGTTTCACACAGCGCCCGTGCGGCTCCGAGCAGCATGGCGGTATGGCCGTCATGACCGCAGGCATGCATCTTGCCCGCATTGCGCGATGCATAGGGCAAGTTCGTTTCCTCCGATATCGGCAGAGCGTCCATGTCGGCCCGAAGCGCGATCGTGCGGCCCGATGCAGCGCTCCCCCGATCCCGCCCGGACCCCTGGATCACCCCCACCACGCCGGTGCGGCCGAAACCCGTCACGACCTCGTCGCAACCGAATTCCCGTAGCCGCTCGGCCACCGTCGTCGCGGTCCGGTGGACGTCGTAGAGCAGCTCGGGATGCATGTGGAAGTCCCGCCGCCAAGCTTTGGCATCTTCGGCAATCGCGACGATTCTGTCCGTGATCGGCATGGGGTCCTCGGCGACGTTTGTCAGGGCCGGAAGAGAGCGCACCACCCTCCGCGCGTCAACCGCGACCGCAGGGGGATCGGCGCCGTTTGGGCGGCCGCGACGGCCGGCGGCGGACAGGTTACGCTTCGTGACGCTTTAACAGAACGTTGGATTTTAGGTGCTGCAATCGTCGAACGGGATTGCTTGCGTCCGACCTCCTAATCAGAATCCAAACCCGTTCGGCCGAAGCGTGGCACCCGACAAATTCGAAATGCGGCATCGGGCACCTCGGCTCGGGCTCGCCCCGTTCCGTCCGGCATGGATTGGCCGACCAGCGCAGGATAGGGTACGAGGGGGGAGAGAGGAGACTGATCTCCCGCGGTCGACGCGCCTTCGGGCATTGTATCCTTCCAGGATCGTGGCCGGAGACGCTTGAGGAACCCTATGCCCGAGACTTCCACGCCAGCCGCAGCCGACGACGGCCGATCCTTCGCGCTGGTGCGGCGACTTCTGGCCGAGCATGCCAGGGCTCACCTGCCGTCCTATGCGGCCGCCCTCGTCCTGATGGGCATCAGCGCTGCCGCAACGGTCTTGTCGGTGTCGCTGCTGCGCCCGGTGGTCAACGGCATGACAGGCCTCGGCGTGGACGAAACCGGCGCCTTCAAACAGTTGCGATTTCTCGCCTTCTCGGTTGCGGTCCTCTACATCGTGCGCGGGATTGCCACCTTCGGCCAGCTCGTGCTCATGTCGCGGACCGGCAACCGCATCGTGGCGTCCCTACAGGAACGCGTTTACGACCATTTGCTGCACCAGCCCGTCTCGTTCTTCTCGGACCGACATTCGAGCGAACTGATGGCCCGGCTGGCGCTCGCCGCGAACGGCGTTCGCGACATCGTGCAACTGATCGTCACCTCGGCCGGACGCGACGCGCTGACGGTGCTCGGCCTCTTGATCGTGATGGTCTACGAGGATCCCATCATGGCCTTGCTGGCCGTGTCGATGATGCCCGTCGGAGCTCTGCTTCTCGGCCGTCTCATGGGACGGATCCGCCGCTTCGCCCGCCGGTCTTTCGACGGCTCGGCCCGCATCATGCAGCACGTGGGCGAAACCGTGCAGGGCATCCGCATCATCAAATCCTTCAACCTGGAAGGTTTGATGCGGGCCCGGATGGCGGGGGCCGTTTCGCAGGTCGAGAAGGCGGCGAACCGCATGGCTCTCGGGATCGCGCTGTCGAGCCCGGTCAGCGAAACGTTGGGCGGGCTCGCAGTGGCCCTGATCCTGCTTTATGGCGCCTGGCGCGTGACCGTGGCCCACACCGATCCAGGCTCGTTTTTCGCCTTTATCGGGGCGCTGCTCTCGGCCTACGAGCCAGCCAAGCGGCTGGGCCGGCTCAACCTCGACCTGCAGAACGGAATCGTGGGTGCCAAGCTGGTCTACGATCTTCTCGACGAGCCGCTACCCGATGCGGCCGACGCCGCGAAGCCACCGCTGGTAGCCGGCCCGCGTCGCATCAGCTTCGACAAAGTCGGCTTCAGCTATCGCCCGGGCGAGCCCGTCCTCGAGGGCCTCGATCTCGTGGCCGAGCCCGACAGAACCACTGCGCTGGTCGGCCCTTCGGGTGGCGGGAAATCGACGATCATCAGCCTCCTCCAAAGATTCTACGAACCTCAGTCGGGACAAGTCCGCATCGACGGGCAGGACGTCGCCGCCGTGAACCTAAAATCCCTGCGCACCGCGATCGCCTTCGTGGCACAGGACGTGTTCCTGTTCCGCGGGACGGTCCGGGACAACATCGCGCTCGGCAACCCGGACGCGACCGAGGTCGAGATCATCGTCGCGGCCCGCAAGGCCCACGCGCATGAATTCATTATGGGCTTCGAGCACGGCTACGACACGAATGTCGGCGAACATGGGGCCAAGCTTTCGGGAGGCCAGCGCCAGCGGATCGCGATCGCCCGGGCCTTCCTGAAGGAAGCCTCGATCATCCTGCTCGACGAACCGACGGCCGCGCTGGATTCGGAATCCGAACGGGAGGTTCAGAAAGCGCTGGCCGACCTGCGCGTCGGCCGTACGACGATCGTCGTCGCGCACCGGCTGCAGACCATCGTCGACGCCGACAGTATCTGCGTCATCGAGAACGGCCGCGCCGTCGAGTTCGGCACGCACGACGAACTCATGGCACGCCGGGGGTCGTATCACAACTTCTTCGCGACCCAATTCGGAGACAGGGCGCGCCGGATCGCGTGACGCTCTAACGTGGCTGCGATGCCGCGCCTTGTTGCAGCGGAACGCCCGACAAGCGCGCGGCGGGCCGATCGGTTCGGTATTGGCCGCGAATGACGGTCGCGAAAGCCAGGCTGGCGACTCCCAGAAGGGTGATCCACCACAACTGCGTCGTATCGGGCCCCCAAAAGGCGACGACAAGCCCGGTCGTGATTTCGGCCAGGAGGAAAGGCGCGACGGTCGGCGATGCCCGGCCTGCAGCGATCAATCCCCCGCCGGCCAAAAAGGCCGCCGCAACGGCGCCGACGACGCCCAGCTCGTACCAGGTTTCGAACAGGAGGCTCCGCGGGGCTTCGACGGGGAGAAATCCGGCCAGAATCGCACGGGTGGCCATATCGAGTCCGTGTCCAGTGACGAGCCGAAGCGGCTCCGTCATGACGAGCGTCGCCCAGACGTGCAGGGATTGAGCGACATCGATCAAAGCCGGCAGCCTGTCGCCGAGCGCGTCGGCAAGGCCGGCTGCAAGGGGATCGAAAACCAACGGCCAAGCCGGCGCCAGGAGGAAAAGCGCGGCGACCACGAAGCCGAGGACACGGCCGACCCGTGCCGGATTTACGGTCGCGATAGCGAACACGATGGCCCCAAGGGCCAGGGCAGCCAGGGCCACCGAGGTCCAGGCCGCAATGGCGGCCACGGTGGTCCCGACCGCGAGCCAGCCGGCCGATGCCCATCGTTCCCGCACCGCCAGGGCGCCGATGGCCGGCCAGACCAGCATCACGAGGCTGATGACGGCGCGTTCGAGCGTCGAATCCAGATCCCGGAAGGCCCCGAAGGCCTGCGGTCCGAGCAAGGCCGCCAGGAATGTGGCGAGCGCGGCCGCCGCGAGGCCGAGCGGAAAAAGATAGAGATTGGACGTTCGCGTTCGTTCGGGAAGCAGCGCTGCCGCCAGCACTACGAGAACCAGCGTGCCGGCTTCCTTGCCCCAGCGCTGGGCCGCATCGACCGGGAAGGGCGTCCATATCAGTGACAGGGCGCTCCAGGCCAGCAGGGCAAGTCCCCCCAGTCCCGCCGGGGAAAGCAGGCTCTGGCGCAAACGTCTCCCTGCCGGCGGGCGCGGCAGCAGGGTCGCCGCGACCAGCAGGAGACCCGCGCCGACGGGGAGAAGCGAGAACAAGGCGCGCCGCGAGACGACGGCGCTCAGGGGCACCGCGAAGGCCAAAACGGTCAAACCAAGCCGAATCAACAACAACGCCGCGTCCGCGGCCGGGTCGTCGAAGCGTCGTTGCGGGGAGGGTTGCATGGGTGCGATCGGACCACTCTAAAAGCCCCGAAAGCTAGCCTGAAAGCTCGTCTCACACTGTGTTCGTTCCGCAACAGGTGAAACTCAATCAACGCACTCGCAGAGGCGTGATGGTGCCCGCCGTGAAGGCGTCGCGGTCTCGAAGCCACCCAGGACTTCAGGAGCAAGTCGCAACACGCCGGCTTTCGCCAGTTGGCATCATGCGCTAGCCTGTACATGTTCCGTTCCGGGGTGGAGCGCATGACCTCGCATCTGTCGCGGGCACAGGATTTCTGGTCGGTGGCGAAGCAGGAGGATGCTGCGTTCGCCGCCGTTCCGGGGGCGCTATCGGAATCCGGCTGTTTGGCGGTCCGTGGAAGTGAGATCCGCAAGATCATCCACATCGATATGGATGCCTTCTTCGCTTCGGTCGAACAGCGCGACGATCCGACACTGCGGGGCAGGCCGGTCGCGGTCGGCGGCTTGCGCGAGCGTGGGGTGGTGGCGGCGGCCAGCTACGAGGCGCGGCGATACGGCGTCCGCTCCGCCATGGCTTCGGTCTCGGCCCGCCGCCGTTGCCCCGACCTCGTTTTCGTCAAACCGCGGTTCGAGGTATATAAGGCGATCTCTCAGCAGATCCGCGCCATCTTTGCGGAATACACGCCGCTGATCGAACCATTGTCGCTCGACGAGGCCTATCTCGACGTCACCAGTAACCCGAAGAACATCGCTTCAGCTACGCGCGTCGCCGAAGAGATCCGGTGTAGAATCCGCCAGGATACCGGACTGACGGCGTCGGCAGGGGTCTCCTACAACAAGTTTCTAGCGAAGCTTGCGTCCGACCATCGCAAACCGGACGGGCTTTTCGTGGTGACGCCGGGACAGGGCCCCGGCTTTGTCGAGCGGCTGGATGTCGGCAGGTTCCACGGCATCGGACCCGTGACGGCCTCCAAGATGAACCGGCTCGGCATCGCCACCGGGCTCGACCTGCGCCAGCGGAGCGAAGCCTTCCTGAATGCCCACTTCGGCAAGGCGGGCCGCTATTACTACGCGTTGGCCCGAGCCATCGATCACCGGCCGGTCAAGGCGGACCGTATCCGCAAGTCGGTCGGGTCGGAGACGACCTTCTTCGAGGACCTGACCACGCCCGAGGCTCTGACCGCAGGCCTCGAGCCGGCCATCGCCGCGGTGTGGAAGCATTGCGTTCGGTCCGGGTCACCGGGACGGACCGTCACCCTGAAGGTCAAGTTTTCCGATTTCAGGCAGGTCACGCGCAGCCGTACCCTGTCGAGGCCGGTCGGCAGCCAGGCCGAGCTCGAAGCGATCGCAGTCGAACTCGTCGGCTCGATCCTGCCGCTCGAAAAAAGTGTCCGCCTGCTGGGCCTGTCCGTCTCGAGCTTCGACCATGCGGACAGCGGGCCGGAACGGCAGCTGGCGCTCACTCTGTGAGCCGGGGAGGTGTCTGCCGAGCTGTCAGTATCGCTTGAGCAGGCGCTCGAGATAATCCTGCTCTTCCTGCGGACGCATCCGCTCGCCGAGGCGGCGGCGCAATTCTTCCAGGACCTTTTGGGCGCGTTCCCCTAGACCCTGCCCCGGGTTGTATCCGCCCTGCGCGTCCATTCCCCTGTCGCGGCTGCCGCGCTGGCGGCCCAGCGGATCGGTACCGTCGCGCTCGCCCGTCCCGTCGGCGCGTCCGATGCCGCTCTCTCCTTGTTGACCGTCTTCCCCTTGTGCCATCTGGCCCTGCAAGCCGCGGGCACCCTTTTGAAGACCTTGCAGCGCCCGGCCCTGCGCCTCGACGGCCCGATCGTTCCCGCCTGGCCCCTTGCCGAGCGCCTGCTCCGCCTCCTTCATGGCCTGCTGCGCCTCGTCGAGTCCCTTCTCCCTGTTCAAGCCGAGTTCGCGCATCTGCTTCTGCAGCTGCTCCAGCTGCTCGCGAAGAGCTTGCTGCTGACTCTGCAGGTCCTGGTCTCCCTGCCCGTCTTCGGCTTGCGGTTCTTCGCCGTCTTCGGCCGATGGCTCGTCTCCCGGCTCGGCACCGGTCCGATCCTGCCCCTCCTCCGACCGGCGGTTGCGCATAGTCTGGCGCCGCTGATTGCCAAGCATGAATGTCTTGTCCCGCAAACCCTGCTGGTCGCGCATCATCCGATCGAGGGCGCTCATCGACCGGTTCATCTCTTGAGAGGCTTGGTCGCCGGAATCGCCGCGCTGCGCCGACCGCAGATTTTCGAGGATGCTCTGCAATTGGTCGAGCAATTGCTGCGCTTCCGCCATGTCGCCATTCTCGGCACTCTGCTCCATTCGGTCGAGCAGCGACTGCAAGTCGCGGGGTGTGACCGCTTTGCCGTTGCGTTGGGACGGGCTCTTGTCCCGCCCCTCAGCGCTCTTTTGTGCCAACTCGGCGAGAAATTTATCGAGCTGTTGCTTGAGGGCTTCGGTGAGCTTTTTGATCTCTTCGGGCGGCGCACCGCGCGCCACCGCATCGCGCAATTGTTTCTCAAGCGCACGCAGGTCGCGCTCGGTCTGGCTGAGGTCGCCCTCTTCGATGGTCAGCGCCATGGACCACAGGAGGTCCGCGACGCCCAGGAGGTCGGCGTCGGTCTTGGCGTCCAGCAGCCGCGTCCTGGCCGCGTTGAGGCCGAGGAAGGTCGACGGCGTGGTGTCGAAAAGATCCGGCGCCACCGCCAGCGCCTCGAGAGCGGTGGCAACGTCCGCACGGTGGTCGGGATCGAGGACCAGGTCTCGCCTTTGCTCGACGAGCGCGCGCGCCAGCGGCTGATGGAACTGCCGGGCCGGTAAGGTGGCGCTCACCGGCGCGCTGCGGCCCACATTGCCGCCTTCGTCCCTGGCACTCAAGGTGATGGTGACTTCGGCGCCGGCCCATGGGTGGTCCGACAGATCCGTGGTGGTCTGGCCGGGGCCGAGCCCGCGACCGCCGTTCGGCAGCGTCAACGGCATGGCGGGCGGCACGACGAGCGAACGCCCTATGACGGGTTTGCCATGCAATATCGGGGTGGCGAAAGCCGCTTCGGCACCGACGACGCCATAATCGTCGTCGATCTTGTAGCTCAAAGTCAGCGAGCCGCGCAGGTTGCTCTTGGGCGTCTCGGTCACGACGATGGTCGGTGGCAGGTCGGGAATGGCGTGCAGATCGAAGGCCGAGAACAAAGTTCCGTCACGGCGCACCACGAGCTGCCCGTCGCCGGACAGGATGAGGTGCTTTTCGCCGTTCGCCTGATCCCGCGATGTCGAAACGCCGCCCACCGCCGCAGCGGGAGGCGAAACGACCGGTTTCAATGCGCCTTCCGTGGCGATCTCCACCTTGCCTTCGCCGGCCGAGCGTACCACGAGGGTCGAGTTGATCGGCGCCGCGATCCGCTGGGTCTCCTCGGGGGTCGCAGTCCCACCCGCTACGGGCAGGAGCACCGGCGGCTTGCCCGTGTAAGGCGGCGGATTGATCCAGGCGTCGAGCCGAAACCCGGCCGCCGTCGCGCCTGCGCTCCGCAGATCGAAGGCAGCCGCGAGTCGCCCTTCCTTGTCGACGCCCGCCACGAAGGCCGCGGCCACAAGGGCCAGCAGCGCCGCTGCCCGAAGAGCGAACCGGTCGCGCTCGACCAAGCGGGGCGAGGGCAAAGCCAATCGCACGCGTGCCGCCGCCTCGGCCAGTCTGCGGCGGTGCAAGTCCCACAAGGCGCGGGTCGCCGGATCGGCATTGGGATTGGCAAGCTGGTCCTGGCTCGACGACACCGGCCGATGGCGATGACCCGAGTCGCGGTCGAGCCGCGCCAACGCGTCGGCCCGCGAGGGCAATTGGGCGCGAACCGCGAGAGCGGCCGCAGCCACGAGGCCCACGGCGAATGCGGCCAAGCCGACCAGATGCCCAGACCGCGGCAACGCTAACCACAATCCCAGCCAGGAGCATGCGACGAAAACGGCGACGATCACGACCGCGAGCACAAGCGGCGGCCAAAGCCGCTCGAAGGCGATGACCAGTTTGGCCCGCCCAACCAGCCGCTCAAGCCGGTTCACTCGCTCCGTTCCGCCCGGCACGGGTTCCACGTCCTTAATGCCTCCGCGCGCCTTCGGCGATCATGCTACGCCGTCTTTCCGGGAATTGCGATCGGCCTGGCCGACCATGATGGCGGCCTTGCGGCACGCCGAGCGTCGGATGTTCAGCTTCGGGCCGGCGCCCCGGTGCTCCATCGTTTCTATTGAGTGCCGATCTGGTGCTTGATCTGATCGTAGACGTCGCGCCGCAGAACGCGCTTGTTCACGAGCTCCTCGATCGAACGATAGGGACGGTGACGCGCGATTGCCTGGCCGATGTGCCCGCCGCCACGCAGATGATCGAGCACTTGGACGGAAGCGTTGTTGATGTTGACGGCCGCTCCCGGGGGGTGCTTCGCGGGCGGCTCCGAAACCGCGGCGGTTCGCGTGGGATTTCCGATCGAGGCCACCTTGTCCGAAGCCGTTGGGGCCATCTGGCTGACGGAATCGGCCTGCGCGTTAAAAGCGTCGGTCGCGGCGAAATCCTGCGTCTGAGCAGGGGGCGCCCGGGAGGCAGTATCGGCGTTCGATTGCTCCGCCGGAGCCTGCGGGTCTGCCGAGGAAGAGTTTGTCGGATGCGGAGTCGCAGCCCCGGGCGGGCCGATCGCTGTGCCAGATGCTGTGGCAACGGGCGATGGGGCGGCCGTGGGAGTGGAGACGACAGGCGGGACAGCTTGCGCCGACGCGACGTGGGCCGCCGCGACCGGGGGCGGCGGGACAGCTTGCGCCGCGGGGATGGGAGCCAGCGGGGCAGGCGGAGGCGCGATCGCAGCCGGAGTTGCCAGCGACGGGGCAGCGGGCGACGGGGCAGTGTGCGAGGTCGGGGATTCGGGCGCGTCCGATACTTTGGCGGTTGTCTTCGCGGCTTCGGTTCCCTGCTCCGGATAAACCACCCGAAGCGAGGACGCGGCGGGCTTTGTCGACGCCAGTGACGTCGGGGGCGGTGTCTTGACCGAGTCGGCATCGTGCACGGCGGGGCCGTGTCCCTTCGAAGAGACCAGCACCGCCAGTTGCCATGCTAGACCCGCCGCGCAAACTACCGCGGCTAAGATGAGTATCCGGTCGATGATCGATTTGGTGACCATGGAAAAACTCGCTACCGCCCTTTCCTCAGAGACGCCTCGGCGGACGCAGTAACCAGCTTGAGCATCCCCAGGGCGGTACCTGACATAGGGGCGCTCGAAGAACGCGGAACTCAAACAAGGCTATCCCGCCACGCAGAAACATCAAATGTGTGGCGATACTGCGAGAGCCGAAACGACGGGGCCGAGCATGGGAGGGTGTCGAGTACACCAAGGGAGCCGTATGCGCGAGATCGCTCTCATCCGGGGCAGACGTCCCTATGCGGCCACAAGCGGCCGTTTCGACGTTCTTTGACAGTGCATTGACTTTGACGATTGTTGGACCCTTCGGAAAAGCGAGCGGGAGACCCTGGTTGGAGAACAGCGCGGCATCCCAAGGCGACGAATTCGGCTTCGATCAAGAGCGTCTGAGGCGTTTCCTGCTGCAACAGATGCCCGAGCTCGTCGGACCGATGGCGATCGAGCGCGTCGCGGGTGGGCAGTCAAATCCGACGTTCTACCTGACCTTTTTGAACCACCGCCTCGTCTTGCGCAAAAAGCCGGCCGGTCCCCTTCTGCCGTCGGCTCACGCGGTCGATCGGGAATATCGCGTGCTCGCCGCATTGGCACGCACGGACGTCCCGGTGCCGCGCACCCTGCTGTTCCATGGCGGCGACCATCTGATCGGCACGCCGTTCTATGTGATGGAGCGGCTGGACGGGCGCGTGTTTCACGATTCCGCCCTGCCGAACCTCAATCCCGATGAGAGGCGCGCCATCTATCTCAGCATGGCCGAAACCTTGGCCAAGCTTCATGCCCTCGACCCCGCCGAGGTCGGCCTCGGCGATTTCGGGCGCCCCGGCAATTATTTCGAGCGCCAGATTGCGCGCTGGTCACGTCAATGGGCCGAATCGCCGACGGACACCGTCCCGGCGCTCGACGAACTTGTCCCCTGGCTCGCAGACCATCTCCCGTTTGCTGACGGACGACTCGCCGTCGCGCACGGCGACTTCCGCCTGGGAAACCTCGTCATCCATCCGACCGAACCGCGCGTCGCGGGCATCCTCGATTGGGAGCTCTCCACCCTCGGTGATCCACTGGCCGATCTCGGCTTCT
>JBBPYT010000140.1:0-16998 GCA_038199665.1 Hyphomicrobiales bacterium | reverse complement strand
GGAGCTGGTTTGGAAAGACGGCCCATTTGTCGGGCTGGCAAATTAAATTCGGCGCGTGGAGGTCCTGAATTGGCATACCCCAGCTATCCACGACATCACACAGGAACTTCCGCATTCCGCCCGTCGCGGCTATTTGTTCCCGAGTACCAAGCGTTAGATTTTGACCACTACCGACCGCACCTGCTTGATTGAGGCCGCCCGAATTCCACCGTTGCCGTCGGCCCACACACCCGAAGTGCCGCATAGAAAGCGTTCGTGGCAACCCTGTCGCGCTCTCGGGACCAACTATAGTAACATACTGCATTTTTTGCCGGGAAATTTCGGCGCGCGGTCATGAAGGCCGCCACAGGCGCATGCACTCCCCCCAAGGGGTACGCTCCGGATCAATAATTCTTTTAGGCTATGTAGAGAGCGAGGGCAGCTTGACGACGTTCGAGCTAACGACGACATTGCCGGCGCTTCCAGGTCTCGCGCTGGAGGCGCCACGTTGACCGACTTGAATGTGACGAGCGATCCTGGAAGGCGAGCCCAAGGACCAGCGCCGGGTCGCGCAAGCTTCCCATGCGCTTCCCAATCGGGTTTCCTGGGAAGAAGAGCTGAGGCAAAATCCAGCTAAGTTCTTGATCCGATTGGTGAGCGCGATGGGACTCGAACCCATGACCCTCTGATTAAAAGTCAGATGCTCTACCGGCTGAGCTACGCGCTCCCCTGAGGGTGCCCGCCTGCACTAGCGACTCGCTCGCTGCGGGTCAAGCGATGCGGCGTCGCAACGCACACCGCCGTGGCGCGCCAGAATGGCGATTTTCACGGGCTCCCGCCCTCCCCAAAACGGAGACCTGCGATAAATAGCTGGATAAGGTTGGGAGGAGAACGCTATGTCCCGTTTTACGATGTCCTGCGTCTGTTTCGCGTCCTTGTCCGCCGTTGCTTCGGCCTGGGCTGCTGATGAGCCGGAGGCTGCCTTTCAGGCCGTGATCACCGCTCAGATCGATGCCATCGGACGCGGCGACGCTGCCGCGGCGCAAAGCTTCGCGTCGCCTGGCATAAAGCAGAAGTTTCCCGAGGCTGCCCAGTTCCTCGATATGGTGCGCCAGTCCTACGCGCCGCTGGTTCGCCCCAAGAGCACGCATTTCGATTCGGCGGGCGAAACCGGGCTTGGCCCGATGGAGAAGGTCACCATCGTCGACAGCACCGGCGTCGTTTGGACGGCGGTTTACACGTTCGAGCAGGTGGACGGACAGTGGCGGATTACCGGATGTTCGCTGCTCAAGGCGCCGGACACGAGTGCCTAACCGCTTCGCAGTCACCTGCCAAATCGAGGGCCTGGGCTTTTCAGCCCGTGTAGGCGAATAGGACCAGCACGAAGCCGAATACCACGGCCGAGATCGCCGTAGTCCACAGCGCTTTGACCAGCAGCCTCGGGGCGATCGGAGCGCCCGGCTCGGTTCCGGGGACGACTTCGCCGCTGTCGTGTTGCGTGCGGATGCCCCAGGGCAGAACCGCGAACAGCACGATCCACCAGATCGTCAGATAGATGACGACGGCCATCGACGTCGGGATGGGCATGGCGAGATTCCCTGCCGGCGCGACGGGCGGGCCGCTTCGGCGCTGAACTATGACCGCCTCAGACTTCGACCACCAGAACGTGGACGGTCGGCTTTTTCCCCCAGGCTGCACCGACCGCGCTGCGAACCGAACGCTCAACTGCGGTCGCGGCTGCGTCAGGATCGCGCCGCTTGCCGCGTCCGAGGTGATCGAGCGTGCCGAAGATGGCTTCGTCGATAATGGCGTCCATCGCCTTGCCCTCGCGGGCGCGAGTCGGCAAGCCGCTGATCAACACATCGGGATCGCCCGCAAGATCGCCGCGCGCGGTCAGCGCGAACGCGATCGATACGATGCCCGAAAAAGCAAGCTTGTGACGCGCCTGTACGGAAGCATCGGAGGCCGGGACGAGCACGTTGCCATCCTTGCACAATCGACCGTGTGGTATTTCGTCGATGATGCCCGGATCGCCCGGGGCCAGCGCCACCATGTCGCCGTTTCGGGCCTTGATCGTGAACGGCGTGCCGAGCGATTGAGCGAAGGCCGCATGCTCGGCCAAATGCAACGGCTCGCCGTGCGCCGGTATGGCGATCCGCGGTCTGACCCAGCCGTAAAGCTTCGCGACTTCGGCGCGTCGTGGGTGGCCGGACACGTGCACCAGGGCATTGCGATCGGTGATCACGTCCAGACCCTGGAGAACGAGGCCGTTGATGACCTTCGCGACTTCACGCTCGTTGCCCGGGATGGTGCGGGAGGAAAATATGACGCGATCACCCGGTACCAGCCGCAAGTCTCCGTAGTCGTCCTGAGCCATCCTGGCCAAGGCAGCTCTGGGCTCACCTTGGCTGCCGGTCGCCAGGATCACGGTCCGCTCACGCGGCAAGGTGGCGAACCGTTCAGGAGGCAGGAAGGGTGGCACCCCGTCGAGATAACCAAGTTCCCGTGCTACGCTGATCACCCTGTCCATGGCGCGGCCGACCACGATGACCTGCCGACCGGCTTGCATCGCGGCATCGGCCACGGCACGGAGCCGTGCCACGTTGGAAGCGAAAGTCGTAACCGCGACTCGGCCCGGCGCCTCTTCGATAAGGCGGCGCAGCGTTGCCGCTACCTCGGATTCGGATGGGCTTTCGCCGTCGCGCAGAATGTTGGTGGAATCGCAGACGAGCGCCAGCACACCTTCGTCCCCGAGCGCCTGCAGCCTCCCGGCATCGGTTGGTGCCCCGAGGACCGGGGTCGGATCGATCTTCCAATCGCCCGTATGGATTATTGTGCCGGCGGGCGTTCGGATCGCGAGGGCGGCACTTTCGGGGATGGAATGAGCCATCGAAATGAACTCGACATCGAAGGGCGGTAAGGCCACCCGCTGCCCGAGGTCGACCGACTCGATCCGCAACTGGGCTGTGCCGATGTCGCCCGCGTGCTTGGCCTCGAGCATGCCCGCCGCGAATGGGGTTGCAACGACCCGACAACGAAGCTTGGGCCAGAGTTCGGCGAGGGCACCGATATGGTCTTCGTGCGCGTGGGTGATGACGAGCCCAACGAGGTCGCGCTTGATCCCTTCCACGAAGCTCAGATCCGGCATGAGCAGGTCGATGCCCGGCAAGTCAGGTCCGGCGAAGGCGAGGCCGCAATCGACCATGAGCCACTTCCGACGGTTCGGCGGACCGAAACCGTAGAGCGCGGCATTCATGCCGATCTCGCCTAGGCCGCCCAGCGCGCAAAAGACGAGTTCACCAGCACCATCACTCATTCGATTCACCTTGCTCCGCGGCGGCGGACCCGTCGTGACCCGTCAGGAACACGTCGGCCGCATCGACGATAATAGAACCCGAAGGCGTCGAAAGGACGAGCCGACCCCGATCATCGATCGTTTCGAAACGACCATGTTTTCTGGACAGGGGAGTTTTCACGGTGAGAGGCGACCCCCTCGGCAGGGCCATGGCGAGCCAGGCTTCCCGAACCGCAGCGAAGTTCCGGCCCCTGTCCCACAGTGCCAAAGTCTTGACCGCGTGCGATGACAAGACTTTAAACAGCTCAGCCGGGGAAGGCCGCACTGAGGAGAAGCTCCCGATGTGGGTCGACTGGTAGTCCAGCCCGGACGGATGCGATCGACAATTGACCCCGAATCCCAGGACGCAAGCAAAGGCGCCGCCGGGCAACTGCGTCGCTTCGACCAGCACGCCTGCGAATTTCGCGCCGCCGTGAACCAGGTCGTTCGGCCATTTGATGTGGACCGAACCCGAAACGCCTGCGACTCGACCGACCGCCCGCGCCAGCGCCAATCCTGCCACGAAGCCCAGTTCTGGTGCGAATCTCGCCTCAGCCGGGTCGACGAGGAGCAGGCTGGCGTAAAGATTGCCGGCCGGCGACGACCAAGGACGGCCTACGCGGCCCCTGCCCCTGGTCTGGCTGCCGGCTGTGATCCAGAGCTTTCCCGCATCACCCTTCCGGGCGCACGAAAGCGCTTCATCATTGGTCGACCCGAGCGTATCGAAAATGATGAGGCGGTAGCCCGCTCGCACGGCTGTGTCGTCGAGCACGTCTCAGAACAATGAGCGGGCGGCCGCGGACGCCGCCTCGACGACGGGCGCTGGAAAGATCCAGAACAATAGGATGATGAGCCCCGACAGGGCGAGGACCGCCCGGACCGCAAGACCAGGCTTGTCGAAAGCTTCCGCAGGCTCGTCGAAATACATCATCTTGACGATGCGCAGGTAGTAGTATGCCGCCACAACGCTGGCCAGGACCCCGATGACGGCCAGCCAGTAGAGGTTTGCCTGAATAGCCGCCTGGAACACGTAGAATTTGGCGAAGAACCCTGCGAGCGGCGGCACGCCTGCGAGAGAAAACATCAGCATGGCCAAAAAGAACGCCATCGTCGGGTTGGTTCGACCCAAACCCGCCAGATCGCCGATCATCTCGATCGCCTTGCCGTTTCGCTGCATCGACAGCATCGCCGCGAAGGTGCCGAGGGTCATGACCAAATAGGTGGCCATGTAGATCAGCACGCCATAGACGCCGGCCTCGGTTCCGGCCGCCAGTCCGGTCAGCGCGAAACCCATATTGCCGATCGCCGAATAGGCCATCAGGCGTTTGAAGTTGGTCTGGCCGATGGCCGCGAAGGACCCGAGCAGCATCGATGCGATGGAGATGAAGACGATGATCTGCCGCCATTCCGTGGTGATGCCCGGGAACGCCGTAATGATGACGCGCACCGTGATCGCGACGGCGGCCATCTTGGGCGCGGTCGCGAAAAAGGTGGTCACCGGTGTGGGCGCGCCTTCGTAGACGTCCGGGGTCCACATATGGAACGGCACGGCCGACATCTTGAATGCCAGGCCGGCCGACAAAAAGACCAGACCGACGATGACGCCGATCCCTTGGTGCCCTTGCAGAACCGCCGCGATCCCCAAGAACGAGACGGTTCCGGCGAAGCCATAGATCAGCGACGCACCGTAGAGCAGCATCCCCGAGGACAAGGCGCCAAGCACGAAGTATTTGAGGCCTGCCTCGGTGGCCCTGAGGTCGTTCCGATGGAAGGCGGCAAGCACGTAAAGGGCCAAGCTCATCAGCTCGAAACCGAGATAAAGCGCGATCAGATTGCCGGCAGAGATCAAGACCAGCATGCCGAGGGTCGACAGCAGAATGAGGATCGGGAACTCGAACTTGGCAATTCCTTGCTGGCGCAGGAATGGGATCGACATGATCAAGGTCGCGAGCGATCCGATCAGGGCCAGCGCCATCATGAAGCGTCCGAAAGCATCGTCGACGAATGCCCCGTCGAAGCCCAAAGTCGTTCCGGCCGGAGGCACGCATGCGGCCAGCAGGGCCACCCCCAACAGGACGATGGCGATCTCGTAAACCAGCAAAGTGGACCGCTCACCTCTGATGGCCCCCAGAGTCAGCAAGGCCAGGGCACCGACCGCCAGGATCAGTTCGGGAAAGAGCGGCGCTAGGGAATAGCCGGCGGGCATCGTCAATCCTGTGAAGGGGAAAGGGCGGCGGTCTTCGCGCCCGGAACCGTGGCGGACACGGTTTTCAAAATGCCTTCGACCGACGCCATCGAAGCATTGAGGATCGGCGCCGGATGGACGCCGTAATAGAGCGTCAGCAGGACCAGCGGCCCCAGGATGGCGATCTCACGCGGCGACAGATCCATGATCGACTGCAGCGACGCCTTCTCGAGCGTCCCGAAGATGACGCGCCGGTAGAGATAGAGCGCGTAGGCTGCCGACAGGATGGTCCCGAGAGTTGCCAGGAGCGCCACCCAGGTATTCACCTGGAAGGCCGCCAACGTGGTCAGGAACTCACCGACGAAGCCCGACGTCCCCGGCAGACCGATATTGGCCAGGGTGAACACCATGAAGGCCACGGCATAGTTCGGCATCCGGTTCACGAGGCCGCCGTAGGCGGCGATCTCGCGCGTATGCATCCGGTCATAGATTACGCCGACGCACAGGAAGAGCGCGGCCGAAACGATGCCGTGCGAGATCATGAGGAAGATCGCACCTTGCAGGCCCTGCGGGGTCATCGTGAACAGCCCCATCGTCACGAAACCCATATGGGCGACCGACGAGTAGGCGATCAGCTTCTTCATGTCCTCCTGAACCAGGGCCACCAGGGAGGTGTAGACGATGGCGATGACCGAAAGGGCGAAGACAAGAGGCGCGAAGTAATGCGACGCGTCCGGGAACATCGGCAGGGAGAAGCGGATGAAGCCGTAGCCGCCAAGCTTCAGCAGAATGCCGGCCAGCACGACCGACCCCGCCGTCGGGGCCTCGACGTGTGCGTCCGGCAGCCAAGTGTGAACCGGCCACATCGGCATCTTGACTGCGAAAGAGGCGAAGAACGCCAGCCACAACCAATATTGCAGCGAGGGCGCGAAATGGGTGTGGAGCAGCACCGTGATGTCGGTCGTGCCGGCGACGCCATACATCTTCATGATGGCGAGCAGCATCAACAGCGAGCCGAGCAGGGTGTAGAGAAAGAACTTCATCGATGCGTAGATACGCCGCCTGCCGCCCCAGATGCCGATGATCAGGAACATCGGAATGAGGCCGCCTTCGAAGAAGAGATAGAAGAGCACGATGTCGAGCGCGCAGAAGACGCCGATCAGGGACGCCTCCAGCACCAGGAAGGCGATCATGAATTCCTTGACGCGGAACTCGATCGCTTCCCAGGCGGACAGGATGCAGAACGGCACCAGAAAGGTCGTCAGCAGCACGAAGGGCATCGATGCGCCATCGACGCCGAGCTTGTAGCCAAGCCCTGCACCGAACCAAGAGCGGCTTTCCACCAGTTGGAATGCGGAAGTCGACGGATCGAAACGGGCCCAGGCCACGAGTGAAAGCACGAAGACGACGACCGTGGTCAGCAGCGTGGCCCAGCGCGCGTTGCGCAGCGTGGCCTCGTCCTCGCCGCGCAGGGTGAGGATGAAGGCGACGCCCACCAGCGGCAGGAAAATCAGGCCGGAAAGGATGCCGAAGCCGAACATCAACGCACGCCTCCGACTAGGTACCAGGTGATGAAGGCGGCCACGCCGAGCATCATCGCGAATGCGTAATGGTAGACGTAGCCAGTCTGAATCCGCACGATCCGGTCGGTCGCGTTGAGGACGGCCTGGGCCACGCCGTCGGGGCCGAAGCCGTCGATGATGCGGCCGTCGCCGCCCTTCCAGAACAGCCGGCCGAGCCAGAAGGCCGGGCGCACGAAGATCCGGTCGTACAGTTCGTCGAAATACCACTTGTTGAGCAGGAACTCGTAGAGGGGCCGATTCGCCCTGGCCCACCGGTCCGCAGTGCCCGGCTTCATCACGTAGGCGTAGTAGGCGACAGCCAGCCCCACCAGGAACATCAGCGACGGGAGCACAGAAACAAGGGACGGAACCTTCTCCATGTCCTCGAAGACATGGTTGCCCTGAGCATAGAACAGGCTCTCGCCCCAGAAGCTCTCCCGGCCGTTGCCGATGAAGAAACGCTTGAACAGGAGCCCGGCGACTAGGGCTCCGGCCGCCAGAACATACAGAGGGTAGAGCATGACGGGCGGAGACTCGTGTGGCGTGCCGGCGTGGGGACCCTGCGCTGCGTGATGGTCGTCATGCGTGCCGTGCGGCTCGTGGGGGACGTTGTGGTCCGTCGCTTCGTGGTCCGCGCCGCGGTCGCGCGGCACACCCCAGAAGGTGAGGAAGATCAAGCGCCACGAATAGAAGGAGGTCAGCCCAGCCGCGACGGTCGTCAGCAGCCAACCGTAGGCTGAGCCAGAACGACCGGCCGCGAAAGCCGCCTCGATAATGGCGTCCTTGGAATAGTAGCCGGCCGTGAAAGGGAAGCCGGTCAGCGACAGCGTGCCGATCACCATCAGAATATAGGTGATCGGGATGTAGCGCTTGAGGCCGCCCATCCGGCGCATGTCCTGTTCGTCTTGCACGGCATGGATCACCGAACCGGCCCCCAGGAACAGCAGGGCTTTGAAGAAGGCGTGCGTGAACAGGTGGAAGATGCCGACCGAATATGCCCCGCACCCCAGCGCCACGAACATGTAGCCGAGCTGCGAACAGGTCGAATAGGCGATGACTCGCTTGATGTCGTTTTGCACCAGGCCGATCGTGGCGGCGAAAAATGCCGTCGTGCCGCCGATGACGATGACGAAGGTCTGGGCCGAGGGCGCAAGTTCGAACAGCGGCGACAAACGCGCCACCATGAAGACGCCCGCCGTGACCATCGTGGCGGCATGAATGAGCGCCGAGACCGGCGTGGGGCCCTCCATGGCATCCGGCAACCACGTGTGCAGCAGGAACTGGGCGGACTTGCCCATGGCGCCCATGAAGAGCAGCAGGCACGCCAGGGTGAGCGCATCGGCATCCATACCGAAAGCGTGGAAATTCTTGCCGACGAGCCCCGGAGCGGCCGCGAAGATCGTGTCGAAGCTCACCGAGCGGGTCAGTGCAAAGACCAGGAAAATGCCGAGCGAAAAGCCGAAGTCGCCGATGCGGTTGACCACGAAGGCCTTGATGGCCGCGGCATTGGCGCTGGGCCGGTGATACCAGAAACCGATCAGAAGGTATGACGCGAGACCTACGCCTTCCCAGCCGAAGAACATCTGCACGAGATTGTCGGCGGTCACCAGCATCAGCATGGCGAAGGTGAACAGCGACAGAAAAGCGAAGAACCGCGGCTGATGCGGGTCATGGGCCATATAGCCGATGGAATAGACGTGGACGATGGTCGACACGGTCGTAACGACAACCAGCATCACGGCCGTCAAGGTGTCGATCCGGAAGGCCCAGTCGATCTGAAGATCGCCGACCGTCATCCAGTTCGCGACCGCCTCATGCGTCGTATGATGGCCCAAGCCCACGCGGAAAAATACGATCCAAGACAGCACGGCCGTCAGGCCGAGAAGGCCCGAGGTCACATATTCGGAGTTGCGCGCCCCGATGCGGCGGCCGAGGAGCCCGGCGATCAGGCTGCCGATGAGCGGCAGGAAAACGATTGCGTCGTACATGGCGCCTTTCCGCGACTCAGCCCTTCATCAGGTTGATGTCTTCGACCGCGATGGAACCCCGATTGCGATAGAACACAACCAGAATGGCGAGGCCGATGGCCGATTCCGCAGCCGCAACCGTCAACACGAGGAGCGCGAAGACCTGGCCGGTCAGGTCGCCCAGGAAAGCCGAGAAGGCAATGAGATTCAGATTGACCGCGAGCAGGATCAACTCGACCGACATCAGGATGACGATGATATTCTTTCGATTGAGGATGATGCCGGCGATTCCCAAGGTGAACAGGATCGCGGCGACGATGAGATAGTTGGTCAGGCCGACAGCCATGGGGGTTCTCCTAAAGGCCCGCCCGCGAAGGCACTTTGTGCAATTTTACCGAAACATGGCGATCCCGCCGATTCTGCGTGTCGACGTCCTGCCGCTTGACGCCCCTGCGATGTTGAAGCGTCAGGACGATCGATCCGATCATGGCGGTCAACAGCACGAAACCTGCGACCTGGAAGAAATATAGGTATTGCGTATAGAGGATCCGCCCGAGCGCCACCGTGTTGGACACGCCCGAAACGACCGGTGCCGCCACCGCCGTCGTTTGGGCCGGCGCGAGCGTCCAGCCGCCGACAACAAGAACGAGCTCGATCAGCACGATGGCCCCAACCAGTGCCCCGATCGGAAAATATTGCAGGAATCCCTGCTTCAACACGGCGAAATCCACATCCAGCATCATGACCACGAACAGGAACAGCACCGCGACGGCACCGACGTAGACCACCACCAGGATCATGGCCAGAAACTCGGCACCGAGCAGCATGAACAGCCCGGCGGCGTTGACGAACGCCAGGATGAGGAAGAGCACCGAATGCACGGGGTTGCGGGCCGCAATCACCATGAAGGCCGATGCGACCGCGACGAAGGAAAAGAGATAGAAGAGAAATACGCTGGCAGCCATGCTCTGGGATTCCCTCGCCACCTCAGGCTCGGCTTGCGCCAGAGCTCGACATCTTGGGTGCTCCAGTCGGGGCTGGCCCGACGGGAGTGACGGCTGTACACGAAGTTCGAGATCGGATCGACATTGCCTCGCTCACCGATACGGCGCGTCCATCGCCAGATTGCGGGCGATCTCACGTTCCCATCGGTCGCCGTTGGCGAGCAGTTTGTTCTTGTCATACAGAAGTTCCTCGCGGGTCTCCACCGCGAACTCCAGGTTCGGGCCCTCGACGATGGCGTCCACCGGGCAGGCCTCCTGGCACAGGCCGCAGTAGATGCATTTGACCATGTCGATGTCGTAGCGCGTCGTCCGACGCGTGCCGTCGTTCCGGCGTGGGCCGGCCTCGATGGTGATTGCCTGTGCCGGGCAGATCGCTTCGCACAGCTTGCAGGCGATGCAGCGTTCTTCCCCGTTGGGGTAGCGGCGAAGCGCGTGCTCGCCGCGGAATCGCGGGCTTTTGGGGTTCTTCTCGTGCGGGTAGTTCAGCGTCGCCCTGCGCTTGAAAAAATACCGCATCGACAGAAAGAAGGCCGCGACGAACTCGGTCAGGAAGAGCGATTTCGCGGCATGATCGAGCCTCATGGCATCACCTTTGACGGAAAGACGCGAACGGACTTCAATGGGCCATTCCGCCCCAGCCCGTGATTTCAAGGACGCCGGCGACCAGGACGACGAACAAAAGCGAGATCGGCAGGAACACTTTCCAACCGAGCCGCATCAACTGGTCATAGCGGTAGCGCGGGACGAAGGCCTTGACCATGGCGACCATGAAGAACATCAGCGACGTCTTCAGGACGAACCAGATCACGCCGGGGATCCATGTGAAGGGCGGAAACGGCAACGGCGAAAGCCAGCCGCCGAGAAACAGGATCGACATGACGGCGCACATGGAGACGATCGCGACATACTCACCCAGCATGAAGAGGACGTAAGGCGTCGCCGAATACTCGACCATGAAACCGGCGACGAGTTCGGATTCGGCTTCCACCAGATCGAACGGCGACCGGTTGGTTTCCGCCAGGGCCGAGATGAAGAAGATCACGAACATCGGCAGAAGCGGCAGCCAATACCATCCGAAGAGACCGAAGGGCGTGTTCTGGGCATTGACGATGTCGGTCAGGTTTAGCGAGCCGGCGCAGAGCAGCACGGTCACCAGCACGAAGCCGATCGACACCTCGTAGGACACCATCTGGGCGGCCGAGCGCAGCGCCGCCAAGAAGGGATATTTCGAGTTCGAGGCCCAGCCGGCCATGATGATGCCGTAGACGCTCAACGACGAGATCGCGAACAGATAGAGGACCCCGACGTTCAGGTTGGACACGACCCAACCGTAGTCGAGCGGGATCACGGCAAAGGCCGAGATCGCCAAAGTGCCGGTGACCAGAGGGGCCAGCAGGAACACCCCCTTGTTGGCCCCCGCCGGGATGATCGGCTCCTTGAACACGAATTTCAGGAGATCGGCGAAACTTTGCAGCAAGCCCCAGGGGCCGACCACGTTGGGGCCGCGGCGCAATTGCACGGCCGCCCAGATCTTGCGGTCGGCGTAAAGGACGTAGGCCACATAGATCAGCAGCGCCACGATGAACACGACGCTCTCGATGAGCTTGATGAATAGTGAGAGGACGGATCCGTCGGTCATGGGTCTATTCCGCTGCCTGCCGCATGCGGTCCAGCGCAAGAGCTGAACATTCGGCCATCACGGCCGAGGCGCGGCAGATCGGGTTGGTGAGATAGAAGTCCTGCACGGCCGAAACGAAGGGCGCTTTCGCGAAGCTTCCTCCGGCGCCCAACAACGCTTCCAGGCCCCCCGTGGCGGGCGCCGCGATCCGGTCGACCTCGCCGAAATGGGGGAAGGCCTGCCGCAGTGCGACGCGCAGCGCCGTGAACGAGTCGAACGGCAGGCGCGCCCCGAGCACGTCGGAGAGCGCCCGGAGGATAGCCCAGTCCTCGCGAGCCTCACCGGGCGGGAAAGCGGCCCGGTCGGACTGCTGAACGCGGCCTTCGGTATTGACGTAAAGCCCCGGCTTTTCCGTATAGGCGGCCGCCGGCAGGATCACGTCGGCTCGATGCGCGCCGCGATCGCCGTGCGAGCCCTGGTAGATCACGAAGGCGCCCGGCGCGACCTCGATCTCGTCGGCGCCGAGCAGGAACAACACGTCGAGCGCGCCGGCCTGCGCCATGGCCGATGCATCCAGGCAACCCTCGCCGGGCACGAAGCCCAGATCGAGCCCGCCGACGCGCGCCGCCGCCGTGTGCAGAATCGAGAAACCGTTCCAGTCTTGCTTGATGGCGCCGAGGCCGTCAGCAGCCCTGGCGGCCAGGGCCGCGATGGCGAGGCCGTCATCGCGGGTCAGGGCACCCTGCCCCACGATCACCAGGGGCTTTTCCCCACGCGCTTCGGCCCCAGCGGCGAAATCAGCCAGACTATCCGCACCGGCGCCGAGGTATTTGTAAGCGTAGGTGAGATCGGCCCTCTCCCCGATCACTTCGATCGGGAAATTGCCGGCGCGCCAGCGCTTGCGGATCCGGGCGTTGAGCACCGGACTCTCCTTGCGCGGGTTGGACCCGATGATCAGCAGCGAGTCCGCCTTCTCGATGCCGGCGACGGTGCTGTTGAAGAGGTAGGAGGCACGCCCGAACCGCGGATGCAGCTTGCTGCCGTCCTGCCGACAGTCGATGTTCGCCGTCCCGAGCTTTTCGGCCAGAAGCTTCAGCGCGAACATGTCCTCGATGCTGGCGAGGTCGCCCGCGATCGCGCCGATCCGGCTCGGCGACGCCGACCGCACGCGCGCCGCGATGGCCGCGAAGGCTTCCGACCAGGTCGTGGTCGCGAGGCGGCCATCCCGGCGGATGTAGGGCCGGTCGAGCCGCTGTGCCTTCAACCCGTCGGCCACGTGCCGGGTCTTGTCGGAGATCCACTCCTCGTTCACATCGTCGTTGATCCGCGGCAGAATGCGCACGACCTCCCGGCCACGCGAATCGACCCGGATGTTCGAACCGAGCGCGTCCATCACGTCGATCGCCTCGGTCTTGGTCAATTCCCAAGGCCGCGCCTTGAAGGGGTAGGGTTTCTGCAGCAGCGCCCCGACCGGGCAGAGGTCGGCGATGTTCGACTGCAATTCCGATCCCATGGAGGTCTCGAGATAGGTCGTGATCTCCATGTCCTCGCCGCGACCGATGGCGCCCATGTCGCCCGTTCCGGCGACTTCGGCCGTGAAGCGAATGCAGCGCGTGCAGTGGATGCAGCGGTTCATCGAGGTTCGCACGAGCGGGCCGATATACTTGTCCTCGACGGCCCGCTTGTTCTCATGGAAGCGCGATCCGGCCACGCCGAACGCCATCGCCTGGTCCTGCAGATCGCACTCGCCGCCCTGATCGCAGATCGGACAATCGAGCGGGTGATTGATGAGCAGGAACTCCATCACGCCCTCGCGCGCCTTCTTGACGGTCGGCGACTTGGTCGAAATCTGCGGCGGCTCGCCATTCGGGCCGGGGCGACAATCCCGCACCCCCCAGGCGCACGACGCCACGGGCTTGGGAGCGCCCTTGAGTTCGACGAGGCACATACGGCAATTTCCGGCGATCGACAGCCGTTCGTGGAAGCAGAATCGCGGGATCTCAGATCCTGCGGCTTCGCACGCCTGCAGCAGAGTGAAGTCCGGCGGGACGTCCACCTCGCGACCGTCGATGATGAGTTTGGTCATCGCAAAATCCTCAATGCGGATCGACGAAGTCGAGGCGCCGCTCGAGGCGATCGACGCGCCTTCGCACTCCGGCAACCCCTCCCCCAACCGGGGTCGAGCCAACCTCGACGTCCGCCAGGTTATCGAGCATGCGATCGAATTTCACATCGGTCCGGCGCGGACATTGCAGCATCGGGTTTTCGGGGTTGCCTGCCATCGCCCTACTCCGCCGCGATCCGGATGGGCTCGGGATGCGGGTTGGCCATGTAACTATCGATGCGCCGCTCGATCTCGGGGCGGAAATGCCGGATGAGGCCCTGCACGGGCCAGGCGGCCGCATCGCCCAGGGCACAGATCGTATGACCCTCGATCTGTGTCGTCACTTCAAGCAGCGCGTCGATCTCGCGCTTCTGCGCCCGGCCTTCGGCCATGCGGCTCAAAACGCGCCACAGCCAGCCCGTTCCTTCCCGGCACGGCGTGCACTGGCCGCAGCTTTCGTGCTTGTAGAAGTAGCTGAAGCGGGCGATCGCCCGAACGATGTCGGTCGATTTGTCCATCACGATCACGGCCGCCGTACCGAGGCCCGACTTCAGGTTCCGCAGCGTGTCGAAATCCATCGCCGCGTCGATGATCTGGTCGGCCGGCACGCAGGGCACCGAAGAACCGCCGGGGATCACGGCCAACAGATTATCCCATCCGCCGCGGATGCCGCCGCAATGGCGCTCGATCAGTTCCCGGAACGGGATCGACATCGCCTCTTCGACATTGCAGGGATCGTTCACGTGGCCGGAAATGCAGAACACCTTGGTGCCGGTATTGTTCTTGGCGCCGAAGCTCGCGAACCAGGCACCGCCGCGACGCAGGATCGTCGGGGCGACCGCGATCGATTCAACGTTGTTGACCGTGGTGGGGCAGCCATAAAGGCCCATATTGGCCGGGAACGGCGGCTTGAGCCGCGGCATGCCTTTCTTGCCTTCGAGCGATTCGAGGAGCGCGGTCTCTTCACCGCAGATGTAGGCACCGGCGCCACGGTGCAGATAAATATCGAACGGGAAACCGTGGACGTTGCTCACCCCGACCAGCCCGGCCGCATAGGCTTCCTCGATCGCCGCGTCGAGTCGGTCGGCCTCCAGGACATATTCCCCGCGGATGTAGATGTAACAGGCATTGGCCTGCATGGCGAAAGACGCGATCAGGCAGCCCTCGATCAGCATATGCGGATCGTTGCGCATGATTTCCCGGTCCTTGCAGGTTCCCGGCTCAGACTCGTCGGCATTGACGACAAGGTAGGAGGGACGCGCCGGATCGGGCTTTGGCATGAAGGACCACTTGAGACCGGTCGGAAAACCGGCGCCGCCGCGCCCGCGCAGACCGGACGTCTTCATCTCGTTGATGATCCAGTCCTTGCCCTTTTCCAGCAGCGCCTTGGTGCCGTCCCAGGCGCCCCGGCGACGCGCGCCCGCGAGCTGCCAATCCCCAAAGCCGTATAGGTTGAGGAAAATGCGGTCCTTGTCGTCAAGCATCGCGTTCTCCTCAGCCTTCACCCGGCTTGGCGTTCTTCGGGCCGCCGGGCCCCGTCTGGCCGCGATCGGCATCGGGCAGGGGCGGCGACAAAGGCTGTTCCTGCCGGTCCCGGGGGCGCTTGCGCGAGGCCTTGTTCACGGCGCTTGATTCGATCTGCCCCGCGCCGACCGGGTCGTCCGTGCGGGTCTTCGTGTCGGCTACCGAAGCTTTTGGCCGAGCCTTGGCGACGCGACGCTGGCCCTTCGGGTCACCGGGGCCCAGATCTTGCGCTGCCCTGTCTTGATCGGACTTCTCCGCCGCCGCCTTCGCCGTCGCTTGGTCGCTGGGTCCGCCGGCCTGGTTCTGGTTCGCGGTGCGATCTTCGCGGCCATCCGGACCATAGAAGGTCGTCAGAGACGTCAAGCCGCCGATCGGTTCCGATGTGCGGCGTCCGATCTGCGACCCTGTCTTCACGGGACGACCCACAGCCAGGTTGTCGAGCAGCTGAGAGAAATTCTCCGGCGTCAGGTCCTCGTAATAGTCGTCGTTGATCTGAACCATCGGAGCGTTGCAGCAAGCCCCTAGGCACTCGACTTCCAGCCACGAGAAGTTGCCGTCCGGGGTGACGTGGTTCTGAGCGCCGATGCGCTGTTCCAGCACGGCACGGACGCCATCGGCTCCGCGCAGCACGCAGGGCGTCGTCCCGCAGCACTGGACGAAGAACTTTCCCACCGGAGCCAAGTTGTACATGCTGTAGAACGTGGCGATCTCAAGCACGCGGATGTCCGGCATGTCGAGAATGTCGGCCACCTTTTCGATCGCCGGCTTGGGAAGCCAGCCACCATGTTGGACCTGCGCACGGCGCAGCAGCGCCATGACGGCCGAGGCTTGACGGCCGGGCGGATATTTCTTGATTTGCCGATCGACCCAGGCGCGGTTTTCGGGCGTGAAATCGAAGTGATCCGGCTGGACCTCGGCGAGGCGGCGAACGGCCATTGCTGTCTCGTCAGTTCAGTTTTTCGCAAGTCTGATTGGGGCTACTGTGGCATAGATAGGCCGAAGTTCCCTTCTGCAGCACAAGGTAGGCGCCCCCGGCATTGTCGTAGAATGCCGCCTTGACCTCGTAGCCGTCCCGCAGCCGCTGCGCGATCTGCGTCAACGTCTGGGCGCCAGCCGCGCTCGACACCAGGGCGAGCGCAAGACTGGTGAGGAGGAGATGCTTCATCGATCGACCTCGCCGAACACGATGTCAAGCGAGCCCAGAATCGCGGAAACGTCGGCCAGCAGGTGTTCTCGACACATGAAATCCATCGCCTGGAGATGCGCGAAACCCGGCGCCCGGATCTTGCAACGGTAAGGCTTGTCGGTGCCGTCCGACACCAGATAGACGCCGAACTCGCCTTTCGGCGCCTCGACCGCCGCGTAGACCTCGCCCGACGGCACGTGGAAACCCTCCGTGAACAGCTTGAAATGATGGATCAAGGCCTCCATCGAGCGCTTCATCTCGGCGCGCGGCGGCGGCGCCAGCTTGCCTTCGCGGGTAGTGATCGGCCCCTGCCCTTCCGGCGCCAGAAGCTTGGCCACGCATTGCTGCATGATGCCGGTCGACTGCCGCATCTCTTCCATGCGGATCACCTGGCGGTCGTAGTTGTCGCCGTTCGTGCCGACCGGGATGTCGAAGTCCATCTCCTCGTAGCATTCGTAAGGCTGACTCTTGCGCAGATCCCAGGCGGCTCCCGAGCCGCGCACCATAACGCCGGAAAATCCCCAAGCCCAGCATT
>JBBPYT010000139.1:0-8433 GCA_038199665.1 Hyphomicrobiales bacterium | reverse complement strand
TGGCACGCCAGCCGTGGCGCGCTCGGCGCGCTCGGCGTATCTCAGCGGATTCGCCGTGTCGCTCACCAATCCCAAGACCCTGCTGTTCTATGGCGCGTTTCTGCCGCAGTTCCTCGATTCGAAGAGCGATGCCACGCCGCAGCTCGCTCTGCTCTCCGGCACCTTTCTTCTCATCGCGATCACGCTCGATTGTGGGTGGGCCCTGCTTGCCGGGCGTTTGCAAAGCTTGCTTGCGTTGCGCCCACTTCTGCGCAACCGCTTGGCGGGCATGAGCCTGATCGGCGCCGCGCTGGGTCTTGCCTTGATGCATGAGAAAAACTGACTAACACTACATAAAAACAACGTTTTTTCAAATATGACAAGATGCATCCTCGGGGTTGAGCAATCCATTCTGGGCCGCGCGTGGCATCCTCGCCTGGATGAGGCGGGAATGCGCGAGGCGCTTGCGATCGCGCAAAGCCACGGCCTGCCTGACCTCGTGGCCCGCGTGCTGGCAAGCCGCCGCGCCCAAGTGAGCACGAGCCAAGCCTATCTCGAGCCATCGTTGCGCACCTCCATGCCCGATCCGGATGTCCTCGCCGATATGCCGATGGCGATTCAGCGCCTGGCCCAGGCGATCGCGGGGCGCGAGAAGGTCGCCATCCTGGGCGACTACGATGTGGATGGTGCCGCATCCGCGGCGCTTCTGGCCGAATATCTGCGAGCCACCGGGCTGGATGTTCTGGTCCACATTCCGGATCGCCTCACCGAAGGCTACGGTCCGAGCCTGGATGCGGTCCGGATGATCGCGGATTCGGAGGCCAAGCTGCTCGTCACGGTCGACTGCGGTTCCGGCAGCCCCGCACCGCTCGCCGAAGCGGCCCGGCTCGGACTCGACACGGTGATCATCGACCATCACCAGATCGAGCTGCCCTTCCCTCCGGCCGTGGCGATCGTCAACCCGAACCGTCCGGACGATCTGTCGGGGCTCGGTTACCTTTGCGCGGCCGGTGTGGTGTTCATGGTGCTGGTCGGCCTGAACCGGCAGCTCAAAGCCGGCGGGTTCTGGAGCGGGCGCGAAGCTCCCGACCTCCTTGCGAGCCTTGATCTCGTGGCGCTGGGAACCGTGGCCGACGTGGTTCCGCTCGTCGGACTCAACAGGGCTTTGGTGGTGAAGGGACTGGCGGTCATGCGCCGGCGCGCCCGCCCGGGCCTCGCGGCGCTGTTCGACCTCGCCGGAGCCGACGGGCCACCCAGGGTGTTCGATCTCGCCTTTCTGATCGGTCCGAGAATCAACGCCGGCGGACGGATCGGCGATGCGGCGCTTGGTGCCCGGCTCCTCTTGGCCGAGGACCTCTCCGACGCGGGACGGATCGCCACGGAACTCGACCGCCTCAACCGCGACCGGCGGACAATCGAGGCGCATGCGGTCGAGCGCGCGGAGGCCGAGGCGATCGCGATCCTCGAGTCCGACCAGGACAGCCCAGTGCTGGTGGCGGCTGCCGAGGGCTGGCATCCGGGCGTCGTAGGCCTGGTTGCGGCCCGGCTCAGGGAGCGATTCGAGCGTCCCGCTTTCGCAATTGCGCTATCGGATGGGATCGGCACGGGCTCGGGCCGGTCGATCCCTGGTGCGGACCTCGGACGCGCCGTCCGAATGGGGGTCGAAACGGGGTTGCTGCATCGCGGCGGCGGTCATGCCATGGCGGCCGGCGTTACCATCGAGGCCGCAAAGCTCGGCCTGTTCAGAGAGTTCCTCAACGCGCATTTCTCGGATGACGTGGCTCGCCTGCGTGGCGGCACGGTGCTGGCGGTCGACTCGACCCTGTCCGCGGCCGGCGCTTCTGTCGAGCTCGTCGCCGCGCTCGATGCGGCCGGACCTTTCGGGTCGGGCAGTCCGGAGCCGGTCGTGGCTTTCCCCGCGCATCGGCTCGTCGACATGGGCGCGGCCGGCGAAGATCACCTGCGTTTGACGCTGGCGGGCCAGGATGGAACCCGCATCCGCGCGGTGGCCTTCCGGGGCGCCCGAACCCCGCTCGCCGACGCTCTCGCGGCGACACGGGGCCGGCTGGTGCATTGTGCCGGCACACTGGCCATCAATCGTTGGGGCGGGGGTGCCGGCCGGGTCGAGCTGCGGTTGCTCGACGCTGCAATTGTCCCTCCAAATGGCGGCTGATCATCGGCCAGCGTGGGGCGGCGCGCCATGTCGAGGTGGCTCCGGGAAGGCAGCAGGACCGGCTGGCCCGAGCCGTCGAAGGGTAGAGTGACTTCCGACCGCTTCGGCCGCGCCGAGGCAATGCGGCACGCGAAGCCTCTGCCTTCGAGACCGAAGGCATTTCGAGTTCGACGGCGGTCGCGGCATGTTGGGTGCACCTTCGCACTTGCCAGACGGAAAGACCCGTCTTCAATGCCGTCCAAAGCGGGTTTTCGGCCGCTTGCCAGGGTAGGGGTGCTTCCGTATAAGCTCGGCACCCCAGGTGGATTGCTGCCAACGCGCTGCTTCCCTTCGGCGCCCATCGTCTAGCGGTCTAGGACGTCGCCCTTTCACGGCGAAAACAGGGGTTCGATTCCCCTTGGGCGCGCCAATAATTTCAATGACTTAGCTGATCTTTCTGTATACCCTGTCCAATTTCTGAGCAATAAGGCAGGGTGGAGCGGTACGGAGTCCAGCCACTCGGGCCTCCTAAGGGATTGGCGCGCCACGGTGGGCGTATTCTTTGCTCAGCGGAACATGATCCTCCCATGCGGCGTTTTTTACTGGGCGCGCGCTCAGCATCGGGAGCCATGGACATGGCAGACGTATTTTTGGGGGTCGTAGCACTCGCCTTAGTGATTCTGGTCGTCGGCCTGATCCTTCTTTCCCGCGCCAACGACCACGCCATGCACCAATCGCTCGGCAACAGAGATGAGCCTGGGCTTAGAGGACGGGGGCGCTGAATGAGCCTCTCCGACGCGCCCTTGATGATCATTGCACGAACGGACAAGGCGCCGCCATCTCCGCAAGCAACCTCTGCTTCAGGCGTTCATTGTGGTCTGGACCGGCATTTTTGGCGCTATGCCAATGATGGCGAACGGCTGGGCGCTGGTCGGCGTCAGCCTCGTCCGTGTAGTGGCCGACGTAGTGGCCGGCGAGGTAGACGATGACACCGGCTGCTCGCATGTCGGCGATGTAGGCCACGGGATCGAAACCTGGGAAGCGCTTGGATCGCGTTCAGAGTCGGCCCTCCCCGGTTAGAGGGACGCGGCGCTGAGCACGATTGGCGCTCGTATCCCAACAAAAGCCCTGTCGGCATATTTGTTTTGTGTGCGTCAACGGCGTCACGGCCGAAGCCTGAGTTTTACACATGTTCGTCATCGTCCGGCCCTGGTCCACTTCAGTGGCTGCGGTCGCAGCGAACTCCCGCACAGAGCCTAAGGTCTGTTTTGGCGTAAGGCCATCGGTCATGGTGCGCCTAAGGTCGCTTGCGCGCCACTGGCGCGCTGGCCTCGATGGCCGGCAGGCGCAACGGCAGCAGGACGGTCGGCGGCTCAGTTTCCTCTGGGATGCGGCCGACGCCGATCCGCGCGAGCAAAGTGCCGACCAAAGGCGCAGCGGTCGCCACGGCTAGGGGAACGGACAATGCGAGCCCGCCGGCGCCCATTAGTGCGTAGCCGATGTCGCTCGGCGTCGTCGCGGCAACGACCCCGATGACCGTGAAGCCAGCCAGGGTATGGGGCCAAAGCCTTGTCCATGCCAGCCGCCAGGGAACGGCGTGGCTTTCGCGCATGTGGCTGTTCCATGCGCCGCCGCGCCGCAGCAGAAAGAGACGGAACAGAAACCCGGTATGAGTGAGCGCCATGACCGGCGACAACAGCAACGAGAAAAGCGTCTCGCCTGCGACGTTCAAGACGAACTGCGCGGCCCCGCCATAGGATCGGCGCGCGGAGAACCGCATCAGCACATCGACGCTGCTCGCTACCTTCGGCGCGAAAATCATCAACAGCATGATCGCGAACAGCGCGGCGCCCACGCCGGGCCTGACCTGGGCGGCCGACGCGGAGGGCGCATCGGCGACCGCGATGGCAAGGGTGCCGATCGCCACCAACGCCATCCATGCCGGGGAGCCGAGATACATCAGAATCGCAAATACCAATTGGAAGCGGCTGACGGCCTTTAGTCTGGGCAAGCTCAGGAGCCGCCAATATTGCATGTTGCCCTGGCACCAGCGCAGATCGCGACGGATGAATTCCATCAGCGTTGGCGGGTTTTCCTCCCAGCTCATTCCCTCTTCCGGGACGACCCTAACCTCGTACCCGGCCCGGCGCATCAGCGCAGCCTCGACCTGATCATGGCTGAGGAGATGACCGCCGAGCGGGCCGCCATGTGGTAGCAGCGGCATGCGGCAATGCTTGACAAAAGGCTTGAGTCGCAGGATCGCGTTGTGGCCCCAATACGGCCCGCAATCGCCCTGCCACCAGGCGGCTCCCAATGTGTAGGAACGCATGCCGAGCCGCATGCCGAACTGGAACAGGCGCGCGAAGGCGCTCACGGACGGCAGCCCGATAGCGAGAGTCTGGAGAATGCCGAGCGTCGGGTTTGCCTGCATGATACGCACGAGGCGCAGGACCGCTTCGGCGGGCATGAAACTGTCGGCGTCTAGCGTTACGGCGAATTCGTGATCGTTTCCCCATCGGTCGCAGAAATCACGAATGTTGCCCGCTTTGAAGCCTGTATTCACGGCGCGGCGCCGATAGGTGACGAGGACCGTGTCGCGCCACTTTGCGGCAAACGGGCTAAAGCATGCGTCCTCGGCGGCGATGATCTCGGGATCGTTGGTGTCGCTCAGCAAATAGACATGAAACCGATGGGCGACGTGCGCGGCTACGAGGCCGTCCAGCAGCGGCCCCAAGTTGCGGGTCACCTGGTTCGGGATCTCATTGCGGACGCACATGAGGATCGCGGTCAGTGCGGTCACCCTCTCGTCGCCGCGGATGCGCGCGGCCATCGGATTGACTGCCGCGACCGGATCGCCGGGGCCGCTCATGATCAGAAATCCGATACTTGCGTTCCAGAATCCGACCACCGACCACGGGAGCGTCACTGTGAAAAGTACGAGAAAGACGATGGCGCCGGCGCTGCGAGGTGGAACCGCCATGGCCGCGAGCCACAGGATCCCGGCCATTGTGGTGGTGACCAGCACGGCAAAAAGCGCCCGGCGGCGGGCTAGCGACGCCACGTCGCTCACGAGGCGACAGCCGGCGCGGTCGAACGATCCAGCATTGCCCCCGGCGCCCTCTGCTTTTTGCCTGTATAAGATACAGCGGTAAAGCAAACGCCAAGTCCAAATGCGAGACCAATATCGTGGCCGATCGATCGGGGAGTAGTGCCGAGGCGCTTTGGTATGTCGGCCCCGGCCGCGCCGAAATCCGCCGCGCGGTGCTCGGCGAGCCCGCGTCCGGCGAAATTCGCGTCCGGGCGCTCTATAGCGCCATCAGCCGCGGCACTGAAAGGCTGGTGTTTGCCGGCCGCATTCCCGAGGCGGAATTCGAGCGCATGCGCGGCCCATTCATGGGAGGCACGTTTCCTTTCCCGGTCAAATATGGGTACGCAATGGTCGGCCGGGTGGAGTGCGGACCGGTCGAATTGCGGGACCGCATTGTTTTCGCGCTCCATCCGCATCAGAGCGTCTTCACGTTGCCCGCCCAGGCGGTGGTGCCGATACCCGATATCCTGCCGCCCGCTCGCGCCGTGCTTGCCGCCAACATGGAGACCGCACTCAATGCCATGTGGGACGCTGCCCCGGCGGTGGCCGACAATATTGCGGTTGTAGGGGCCGGTGTCGTCGGCTCGCTGGTCGCGTGGCTGTGCGGGCAACTTCCCGGGGTCCAGATAACCCTGGTCGACGTCGAACCATCCCGCGCTGGCCTCGCCCGCACACTCGGCACGGGCTTTGCCGCGCCCTCCGCAGCTCCAGTCGATTGCGATCTCGTCGTACATGCGAGCGGGACCGCCGCTGGTCTCGCGACCGCTCTTCGCCTCGCAGGCGAGGAGTCGACTGTGCTGGAGCTGAGCTGGTATGGGGCAGGTGAGGTCGCGATCCCGCTCGGCGGGGCATTCCATAGCCGCCGCCTCAAACTCGTCTCCAGCCAGGTCGGTCGCGTCGCGCCGTCGCACCGAGTTCGCTGGACGCTCCGCCGTCGCCTCGCCGCCGCGCTCGACCTGCTGGCGGATTCGCGGCTCGATGCGCTCATCGCTCCAGCGGTCGGATTTCACGAGCTTCCGATACGGCTACCGGATATCCTTGCTCCGGAAAGCGGCGTGCTTTGCCAACTCATCACTTATCCCGGGGCCGAAGAGGCCGCCTGAGGGCCAGAGGTTTCCAATGTTCGCCGTCGAAGTCCGCGATCATATCATGATCGCTCATTCGTTTCGCGGCGACGTATTCGGCCGCGCGCAGGCGCTCCATGGCGCAACGTTTGTGGTTGACGTCGCTTTCTTCGCCGACCGGCTCGACTCGAACGGAATTGTCGTCGATATCGGTCGCGCGCATGAGGCGCTGAAGTCGATCCTCGAGCCGCTCGACTACCGAAATCTCGACGATGTCGCGGAATTCAAAGGCATCAATACCACGATCGAGTTCCTGACAAAGCACGTGTTCGATGGCCTTGCAGCGGCGGCCCGAACCGGCGGCCTAGGCCGCAACGGACGTGAGCTCAAGGCCATCCGCGTCACCATTTCTGAGTCGCACCTCGCTCGCGCGTGGTACGAGGCGCCATTGTGACGAGACTTGTCGTCTTCGCGGCGCCGGGGGAGCTGACGACCCTCACGGGTGGTTACGTGTATGACCGGCGCATCATCATGGGGCTTCGCGCGCTGGGCTGGCGGATCGAAGTGCTCGGTCTCGGCGATGACTTTCCGCTCCCGAGCGTGGACACGCGAGCATCGGCGCGGACGCGTCTTGCCGCTTTGCCGACGGACCGGCCGATCGTGATCGATGGATTGGCTCTCGGCGCACTGCCCGACGCGGCGACGCAGCTTCGCGCCAGCCATCTTTTGATCGCGCTGGTGCATCATCCGCTCGCGCTGGAGTCGGGACTGTCGCGGGGCGACGCCGCCGAATTGCGCGTGAGCGAGGGCCGAGCGCTCGCCTGCGTGCGACGCGTGATCGTGACTAGCGCGTCCACCGCGCGCATCATCGTTTCCGACTACGGCATCCCGGTCGACCGGGTGACCATCGTGCGGCCGGGCAATGATCGCGTGGCGCAGGCGCGCGCCAGTGCCGAAGATCCGATTGCATTGCTGGCGGTCGGCGCGGTGGTTCCTCGCAAGGGCTACGACGTGCTCCTGGGCGCGGTCGCTACGCTCCTTGATCTGCCATGGCGGCTCACCATCGTCGGCGACCTGGGACGCGACTTCGCCGCCGCCGCGCGCCTCCATGCCGACATCGCGCGTTTCCGTCTCGCCGACCGTGTCCTGGTCACCGGAGCGGTCCCGGCGGAGCGTCTCGCAGCTCTCTATGCGAGCGCCGACATTTTTGTGCTTGCATCGCGATTCGAGGGCTATGGAATGGCATTTTCCGAAGCGATCGCGCATGGCCTGCCCGTCGTCGGGACCACAGCCGGCGCTGTCCCGGAAACGGTGCCTGCGGGCGCCAGCCTGCTGACGCCCGCAGACGACGTCAGCGCCTTCTCGGCCGCGGTGCGGCGGCTGATCGAGGATCCCGCGGAGCGCCACCGCCTTGCCGCCGCGGCGCGGGCGGCCGCAGCCGCGCTTCCCACCTGGGAGCACTCGGCGGAGCTGTTTTCTCGGGCAATCGAGGCTGTGGCGTGAACGAATTTTCGGCCGATTGGCTCGGCCTACGCGAGCAGTATGACCTGCGGGCGCGCAATCCCACCGTTCTCGCTGCCCTCGCCGCTGCGGTCGCCGACCAGACCTCAATCGCGATCATCGATCTTGCCTGCGGCACGGGCGCGACACTGCGGGCGGTTTCCTCGCGTCTTCCGCACCGGCAGAGCTGGCGGCTCGTTGACAACGATCCTAGCCTGCTCGCGCGCGCCGCGTCGTCCGCGCCGGCCATTGGGAAAACCTTCTCGGCCATCCCTATTGATATCGCCCGCGAACTCGAAGCTGCCCTTGATGAACCGCTCGATCTGGTGACGACCTCGGCGCTGCTCGATCTGGTCTCCGCCGAGTGGCTCGAGCGATTAGCGTTGGAGATCGCTGCGCGCGGCCTGCTGGTTTATGCTGCGCTCACCTATGACGGGCGGGTAACGTTCGAACCCGCTGACCCAGTCGATGTCAGGATGATCGAGGCCGTGAACCAACACCAGCGCCGCGACAAGGGATTCGGTCCGGCGCTGGGACCGACGGCAGCCGTCGAGGCCATCGCGCGCTTTGAAACCCTGCATTACGCGGTCGTCCACGGAAAATCAGATTGGACTTTTGGCCGGCTGGACTGCGAGATTCAAGCCGATCTG
>JBBPYT010000138.1:0-7231 GCA_038199665.1 Hyphomicrobiales bacterium | reverse complement strand
TTTGTTCCGATCGCCGAACAGATGGGTCTCATTGCCGAGATCGGGACATGGGTTGTTCGGGAGGCGTGTCGGGCGGCGGGAGCGTGGCCGGGTAAGCTGGACGGTTCTAAAAACCTCGCCATGTTGGCCGTTTTCTGATTCCCTCTGCCGTGGGCGGCGGAGGCGACGGCATGGCGCGGGCACCCGGTTTCTTTGACGTTGATGAGCGGCTGAAGCGCTTGAGCGACCTCGGCGATCAGTTGGAAGCTTTCGCGGCGACGGTCGACTTCGAGATCTTCCGGCCGGAGCTGGAAGCGGCGCTCGCCTACTCGGACGGCACCAAGGGCGGTCGACCGCCGTTCGATCCGGTGATGATGTTCAAGGTGCTGGTGATCCAAACCGTCAACACGCTGTCAGACGAGCGGGTCGAGTACCTGATCAACGACCGCCTGTCATTCATGCGCTTCCTCAGCCTTGGCTTATCCGACCGGGTGCCGGACGCGCGCACAATCTGGCTGTTTCGCGAGAAACTGACCAAGGCGGGCGCGATCCAGCCGCTGTTCGACCGCTTCGATGCGACGCTGCGTGCGGCGGGCTACGTCGCCATGTCGGGTCAGATCGTGGATGCCACCCTGGTGCAGGCGCCGCGCCAGCGCAACACACAGGCCGAGAAGGACGCCATCAAGGCCGGCAAGGTGCCGCATGACTGGAACAACAAGCCTGCCAAGCTGCGGCACAAGGACCGCGATGCGCGCTGGACGGTGAAGTTCACCAAGGCCAAACCCCGTGAGGACGGCACGTTGCCTAGGGTCGATCTGGCGATCCCGGCCTTTGGCTACCGTAACCACATCGCCATCGACCGCGGCTTCGGCTTCATCCGAAAATGGCTCAGCACAGATGCTGCCGCTCACGAAGGAAGCCGATTGCGCGAGGGCCTGCTCGACAAGAGCAACACGGCCGCGGCCGTATATGCGGACACGGCCTATCGATCCGCCGCGAACGAAGCCTTCATGGCCGATAACGGCTTCGTGTCCCGCGTCCACCGCAAGAAGCCGACGAACCGACCCATGCCCCGAAGAACGCGGCGGGCCAACAGCGCCAAATCCGAAATCCGCGCCCGCATCGAGCACGTCTTCGCCGAGCAGAAGGACCGCATGGACCTATTCATCCGCACCATCGGACTGCCGCGAGCCACCATCAAGATCGGCCTCGCTAACCTGGTTTACAACTTCAAGCGCTTGATCTTCCTCCGCCGGCGCGCCCTCGCATCAGGGTAGGCGACAAAAGCCCCGGCACGAAAGCGCTCTTCAGACCGCCAGTCGGCAAACCCCAAACCGCATCATCCCAAAATCGCGGCCAAACCGGCTCCGGTAACTCGTAATTAGAACCGTCCAGGTGATACGGGCCACCTGCCGCGCTCGCGCTCGGCCGCCGTCTGCGCGAGCTGGCAAGGGGTCAGAACGGCCTCAGCATCCTTTCCAAATATGGACCCACTATCTCTCGTGCTGCATAGTCGCTGATGTGATTTGAATCAACGTACAATACATTTCCATCGCGCTGCGTAGGACATTTTTCGTCATAGCACATTGCGGCGTCCAACCGAACAACACTCACATTCGGATAGCTGGATGCTACTTGAAGGGCCGGGACGGAGGCCGACGGAGAGATGAATGCTGGGGCGGGTGAAATGCTTGTTCCCTCTTTGAGGGCCAAGACCCACGGCACATCAAATCCCGGGGTTGGGGTATCTTCAAGAAGAAACACTCTTTTGTCCTTCAGCCGGTCTAGCACCCGGCGAACGTCATTCTCACTGAATTCATAGCTTGACCAAAACGATGTCACAATTACGGTCTTGATAGTAGGGTCCATCTCAATTCTGGAAGCAATACTCTGATTACGAGTCATGCAATTCCGTGCGTCAACGCCCTTTAGCCGAGGCAAGCCCCTTAGCCGAGGGGCATCGACAAATACAGGTGGGCAGGCCCTAAAGCCAGCGAAGATACCGGACCGATCGTTCACTTTCGCGACGATCTCGATCGCAGGCAACAGAGCTCCCGCATGGGAGTCTCCCCACAGCACAAATGAAGGATGACCCTTCCCGATCGTGCAAAAGTCTAGAGTGCGTGCGCCTTGTTCAACACAGACCTTGCCTCGTGGAGAACTTTCCCCATTCATATAAGCTAACGCACGATCGCTATATCGGGCAGGAAATCCGCGGGCGCTGATTGGGAGATAGCCAAATGCTATCGCCAGAGCAAGAACCGCTCCTGCGTGACGGAAGAGGTGCAATCGTTGAGTTCTGACATGTCGAAACGGCTGCTCAATGTATCGCCATGACAGAACCGAAGCTGCGACGGTCATTATCAATGAAATCAGTATCCATGGTGGCGAAAGCTCGGACGAGACCGTCAACTGCTTGGAAAACACAATTATCGGCCAGTGCCAGAGATACAAAGAGTAGCTTATGAGACCAATCCAGACGAGCGGACGACTTCCTAGAACTTTCCCGAAAACCGTTGTCCCCCCCCCGTAGATGACCAGCGAGGCCCCGATAACGGGAATGAGTGCGGTCACGCCAGGAAAAATAGTTGTATCATCAAAGGTAACTACTGCGAAACCGATCAGGCATAGACCCACAAATGACGCCGTCTCCCGCGTAAGACGGTTTGAAATGAGTGGGACGACGGCAAGAAAAGAACCCGCCAGTAACTCCCATGACCGCCCAAAGAACGAGTAAAAGGCTAGGTTCGGCGAGTTGCTGGTCAACCGCAGATTTATTATAAACGAAGTAATAGCGAGCGCAGCGATCGCAGGAACCAGTAAACGCGGGAACCGCCTGAAATAACAGACCAAAAGAGGAAGTGCAATGTAGAACTGCTCTTCAATCGCCAGCGACCACGTATGAAGTAATGGCATCATGTCCGAAAGTGCCGCAAAGTATCCAGCCTGACGGCTGAGCCAGATATTAGAGGAAAATAAAGCCGTCGCAATTACCGATTGTCCCAGGGTGACTAGTTGTTCTGGTAACAATAGCAAGAAACCTGCGAGCAGCGTTCCAATTATCGTGACGGTCAGAGCTGGAAGTATCCGTTTAATCCGGCGCTGATAAAACCGGGCAAGTGAAAATGTGCCGCTATTCACTTCCGCGTGGATAATGCCTGTGATCAAAAAACCAGAGATGACGAAGAATACGTCAACTCCGATGAACCCGCCACTGAACAGGCCGAGGCCAACATGGAATAAAATAACCGGAATGACTGCAATGGCCCGTAGACCATCTATCTCAGGCCGATGTTGCATAGAACCTTGTGAGTTACATTCGTGGCGCGGCAAAGTATTGGGAAGGATACTGGCGGACTGACTCATTTACGCGTCTCTGTCTACCGGCGGAGATCATTGACCGTTCCCCCCTCCAGTCAATACCCATTTTTGACTTATCCCCGCAGCATCATCTCGTCATAACGAACAACTAGCTATTGGCCGGGAAGTGTCGGTGAAAAACCTGCGGCCCGTCGGGCGGTGCACAAGGCTATATGCCTGGCCAGGAATTCAGCCTCACAACCGACGGGTCGCTGACCTTTCCAGGGGTTCAGCGCAGCATGGTGCTGCCGAAGCTTTGAACCGTTCCGGCTAGAGTCTAGTTGCCAGTCTAATTCGAGGCCTGCCTTAGCTACGTGACCAATCGTTTCCACAATCGCCTCCCAAACTCGGCTCCATGTCCCATAGAAGCCAGTGTGGCAATGCCGGCAAGCCATCCCGCGAGCGGCTGACGCTGATCCGTATCTACGAAGAGTTGCGGGCTCTGGGTTACGCGGGCAGCTACGATGCCGTCCGCCGGTATGCGAAGGGCTGGGCCCGGGAACGCGGCGCAGCCACGGCCGAGGCCTATGTTCCGCTGAGTTTCGAGCCCGGGGAGGCCTACCAGTTCGGCTGGAGCCACGAGATCGTGCTGATCAACGGCACAACCGTGACGGTCAAGGTGGCGCAAGTCCGCCTGTGCCACAGCCGCATGATGTTCGTGCGGGCTTATCCGCGCGAGACCCAGGAGAGGGTGTTTGACGCGCACGATCGCGCCTTCGCCTTCTTCAAAGGGGCCTGCAGGCGCGGCATCTACGACAACATGAAGACGGCGGTCGAAACGGTCTTCATCGGTAAGGAGTGATTACGACCGTCTGGGCAACGGCAAGCGTTGCGAAAGACCCAAGTCCCGTACCCACTAGGCCGAGAGGAAACCTTTTCATAGCGGTGTCCCCGGTGAATGATGTGTTCTTGCTCGAACACCGATTCATAGCTTCACATGTAACGGCCTAAGTTGAGCCGAGACTTAGCTTACTGGCTGGACTACATCCAGGCCCGGGGCAAGGCTGCTCGGTCTCCTTCACTCTATTAAAAGATCCTCGGCAGTGCTGCCCCGGTCTCCGTCCACGAGCCACGGCCATCACGACGTCGCCTTGACCGTGGTACGGCGGGTCATACGATATCGATGAAGACCGAAGTCGCGGATGTGGCCCCGCCCTGAACTCCTGCCGTGGTCTCGTGCCGGCAATCCGTTATCTCGCCTGCCTTCGGTCCTTCCACTCTATTGCGAAAATCCTCGGAGTGCCGCCCCGTCTTCGCGAACCGGACGTTGCTGCGAGACCGCTGTCACACGGTCCACGCCGGGCCTGTCCGCCGTAAAAGCGGGAGATTGCACGGCCGGGTTAGTCAGCACCCCAAGGCAAACGTTCATGTCGGTTTCGCGTCCAGAGATGCGGCAAACCAGCACTCGCCTGTTCATCTCAAATGCGGCGACTGTTGCTCCCAAAGCACGATTGTGACGGGACTGTGTCACCTTTCCTGGATAAAACACGATTAGCCCGTCTTGGCCATCAAATACAGGATCGGATCATGTGCTGGGACCGCCGAAAATCCTTCGTTTACGTCGCTTTTGCGTCGTCGCTCATGGTGGCCAGTTTCGTGGCCCTCGGGCCGGTCCTTGCGCAGGGCGCACAATCGCAATCGGGGGGCGATGGATCCGGGGGATCGGAGAATCCCAACTCTCGTGGAGCAGGCGCCAAGCAGCCGAAGGGGAATGGATCGCGGACGAGCCAAGCTGCGCCCAAGCCGCCGATTGCCGGACCGCTCCCTTTTATCGCGCCGTTCATGACAAACCTCCCCGGCGGAGGTTCGTTCTCGGTCGACACCAGGGGAATCACGCTGCAAACGGCAGACAATACGGCCAAGTTCCGCATCGGCGGCCGGTTGCAGCTCGACGGCAGCGTCGCCGACCTTCGACCACCTTCCCTCGGGCTTGCGCTCACCGACAACTTTCTGATCCGTCGTGCTTACATCGAGAGCTATCTCACGCTCTACGATTCCATCGAAGCGGCATTCCAGTACGACTTCGCATCGACCACCCAACCGATCAACGACGCCGTGCTGGCCTACCGCGGCCTAAAAAACTCCGTGTTCTCGGTCGGTAACTTCAAGGAACCCTTCGGCCTCAACCAGTTGGAAAGCGACAACATCACCACATTCGCCGAGCGCGCGCTCACAAACGCCTTTGCGCCGGCGCGCAATTTCGGCGGCGCGATCGGGACGTACGGCGACAAGTGGACCGCAACCGCCGGCGTTTACGGCGGCAACGCCAACACCGGCATCGAGGACAACGGCGTAGCCGGTACGGCGCGCGTCACCTACGCGCCGATGCTCACCAAAGATCAGTTGCTCCACTTCGGTGTCGCTGGCTCCTACCGCTCGCTTGATCCCGGACGCACAGACTTCTCGATCAGCAGCCGCCCGGAAAACAACTCTTTTATGCGAAATCTCGTGAGCACCGGGACGCTCAGGAACGCAAAAGATGTGGGCCGCTTCGAATTCGAAACGATTTACCAGTTTGGCTCATACCGCATCCAGGGCGAGTACGCCTTTGCCGACGTCGGCGGGGTAACCCCGACCACGGCCATGACGGGGCGAAGCGACCGCTTCTTCCAGTCGGGCTACGTGGAAGGGGCCTGGGTCATCAACGGCAACGGACGCCCCTACCGCATTGCCCCCAATTACGGCTCGGAACTCGCCGTGCTCACGGGCGTGGAGATCGACGACTCGCAGCGTATCTCCCGCGGCGGCTATGGCGTTTTCGAAGTCGCGGCGCGCTACAGCACCATCGACCTGCAGGACGGCGCGACGCTAGGCGGCAAGGAGGACGACATCACGGCGGGCATCAACTGGTATCCGGACAGGAACATCCGGGTTGTAGCCGACTACGTCCACGCCCGCGCCAACCCCGCCGCGTCCTCCCTTAAGGTGAATGGCAAAGTCGAAAGCGACGCGTTCATAGGACGGTTGCAGTTCAACTGGTAGGTGACTCGTTGAGTTTGTTTATCGGGCTCAGGGACGATCTCGCGGGGGTAGGCGGAGCCGCCGCGGTGGATGCTGAAGGATCAGCTGTTCATCCGAACCCCGGAGGGTATGGCACCGACTCCGCGCGCTGAACAATTGGCTGACCCGGTTCGGCGGGCCCCCGGCGACTTGCGGTCGGCCCTGGATCCGGAGGAATTCATCCCGGCCCAAGCCGAGCGGCGATTCTCGGTCGCTGTCAAAAATTATGCTGCCGTGGTCTTAGCCGGGCCGATTGCGGGCCGAATGTGCGGCTTCGGCTCCGAATGTCCGCGTATCGATGCGCCCGAGTGGAACGCTTGATTTGTCGGATCAGCTCGACCGCGGCGAACTTGACATTGCCATTACCAGCGCCGAGCCGACTGGAGATCGCTTTGCCTCGCGAGTGTTGGTCGAGGACCGATATGTCGCGGTAATGCGACGGGATCATCCGGCTCTCCTGAAGGAGTTCGACTTGCAGACTCTTGCTGCGCTTTCGCATCTCGTGGTCTCCTCCAGCGGCGAGGATCTCAGCTTCGTAGACGCGGCGCTGTCGGCAAAGGGCTACCCGCGCACGATCGGCGTCGAGGCGCCATATCTGTCGAGTGGTACGATCCTAATAACGTCGGACATGGTGGCCGTACTTGGGCGCGAACTGGCCAAGCAGTTCAAAGCAGCCTACGCGATTGACGAGGAGGCGGAGATAAAGGGCAGGCAGTCGTCGCGAACCCGCCCGAAGCGGATCGAGAGGTGACAGTCGAGGTCAGGGGCCACCTTGCCAGTCTGATTGGGCAAGACATGTTCCCCAACCAGAAGATCCGGGGGGTTCGTTGGTAGCGGAGGAGGGACTCGAACCCCCGACACGCGGATTATGATTCCGCTGCTCTAACCAGCT
>JBBPYT010000137.1:0-3868 GCA_038199665.1 Hyphomicrobiales bacterium | reverse complement strand
CTCGATCGCCTTGGCGAAGCCGTCATTCTCGCAATCGTCGGTGACGACCGTCGCGGACGCTTTCACTTCATCGCTGCCATTGCCCATGGCGACGCTGAACCCGCTCGTCTCGAGCATCGGAATGTCGTTCGTCCCATCGCCGATCGTCATGATGTCGGAAATCGGTATGTTCATGGCCCGCGACAGACTCATGACCGCTTCGCCCTTGTCGGCGCGCGGGTTGGTCACGTCGAGGTAATAGACCTGGGAGCGCGTGGCGAGGGCGGTGTTGCCTAACTCACGCTGGAGAAGCGTTTCGCACCGTGCGAGATGGGCGTGATCATGGCTCGAGCCTACGATCTTCAGGCACTGGTCTAGGAGGACTGGATCGAATTCGTCAACGAGGGTCGGCGCTTGGCCGATTGTTTTCGCTTCGTGGTCGACGTGAGCGCCCAGCGGGTCCCGGATGAACCAGGCTTTGTTGGTGAAAAGCCATGCATCGATGCCTTGCTGCCGCAGCAGCGTGATGGCGCGACGGGTCGCCTCGGGGGAGAGAAGCTTTTCCTCGATGATGGTGAGGTCCGGGCGAACCAGTGCGCCGCCGTTGACGGCTGCAACAGGAACTTCGAGTCGCAGGAGAGCGATGATGTCGCGCAGGCCGACGGGCGGACGTGCGCTAGTCACCGTGAAGCCTATGCCACGGTTCTTGAGGGCCTCGATGGCGGCGCGTCCACGGGGCGACAGAACTTTGGCCTTGTCGACCAACGTGCCGTCGATGTCCGAGACCACCAGACGGATCGGCTGCTTCGGGAAATTCGAGTGTGTCACGAACACGCCCCGGAAACGAGGCTCTTGGGACCGGCATCGGGCTTGACCGGGCGCCAGCTGCGGCCGCCGTCGCGCGCCAGCAGAGCGTCCGCTGCGGCCGGACCGGCGGTTCCTGCGATGTAGTTCGGGAAGTCTACGGGCACGACCTTCGCCCAGGCCTCGAGCACCGGCTGAACGATGCGCCAGCCCTCGTCGACCTGATCGGCCCGCTGAAACAGAGTCTGATCGCCGATCATCACGTCGTAGAGCAGCGTCTCGTAGCCGACATTCTGCTGAGGTGGGAACCAGTCCTTGTAAGCGAAATTCATCTTGGCCGACTGCAGGTCGACCAGCGGCCCGGGTCGCTTCACCTCGAATTGCAGCGATATGCCTTCGTCCGGCTGGATCTGCATCACCAGCCAATTCGCCTGCATCGACGAGCATTGGGTATTGGAGAACAGCGCCATTGGGGCCTGCTTGAATCGGATGGCGATCTCCGTGGTCCGGCGCGTCATGTATTTTCCGGTCCGGAGATAGAACGGCACGCCCGCCCACCGCCAATTGTCGATGGCCAGCTTCAGGGCCACATAGGTCTCGGTGTTGGAGTGCGGATCGACATTCGGCTCGCTCCGGTAGGCGCGTACCGGTTTGCCCAGAACCGTGCCGGCATCATACTGGCCGCGGACCGCGTGGTCGGGCGTGACGGACTTGATCGCTGCGAAGACGTCGACCTTCTTGGACCTGATCGCGTCGGCGTCGAAGGACACCGGAGGTTCCATGGCGGTCATGGCGAGCAGCTGGAACACATGGTTTGGAACCATGTCGCGCAAAGCTCCCGTGGCCTCGTAGAAGGTCCCGCGCCCCTCGACACCCACGGTTTCCGCGACCGTGATCTGCACGTGGTCGATGTGGTCGCGATTCCAGAGCGGCTCGAACAGCCCGTTCGCGAACCGGAACGCCATGATGTTCTGGACCGTTTCCTTTCCCAGGAAGTGATCGATCCGGTAGACCTGATCTTCGCGCAGCACCCTCAGGACGCGAGCGTTAAGGTCCTTGGCCGAGGGGAGGTCGTGCCCGAAAGGCTTTTCGATCACCACGCGGCGCCAGGGCGCTTTGCGATCTTCGGGGTTGGTCTTGACCAGATCGGCTTTGCCGAGCTGGTCGACCACGCTGCCGAAGAATCTGTCCGCGACGGCGAGATAGAACAGAACATTGCCGCCCGTCTTGTAATCCCGCTCGAAGCCCGACAGGCGCTCGCGAATGGCCTCGTAAGTCTTGGAATCCTCGAAATCTCCCTGCAGGAAGAACATCCGCTCGGTTAGCCACCCCCAGGCCTTGGCATCGATCTTCGAGGGATCGAACTCGCCCGTGCCGCCGACGAAACTCTGCATCATCTGCGTGAGATACTGCCGCCAAGACTCGTCGGTTTGCGCGTTGTGGTCGACGCCCAGAATGACGAAATCGTCTGGCAACAGGCGCGTGCAGGCGAGATTGTAGAGAGCCGGCGTGACGAGGCGTTTCGTAAGGTCGCCGCCCGCTCCGAAAATGACCATGGCGCACGGGCCGGGCGGAGGAGCCGTCGGCGCAGGCGAGGTCAAAGCTTGCGGGGCATCGATCGGCTTGACTTGTTCGTTCATGGCAATCACTCGGCCGCGCGAGGGGAAGGCTGCGGATCGGCATCGGACTGCTCGACATGTCCGCCGAAACCGAACCGCATGGCGGAGAGAACCTTTTCGCCGAACGTATGCTGCTCGCGGGAGCGGAAGCGGGCGAAGAGCGCCGCCGACAGCACGTTGGCCGATACCGCTTCCTCGATCGCGGCTTCGAGGGTCCAGCGACCCTCGCCCGAATCGGCCACATGACCGGAGAAATGCTGGAGATCTGGGCTTGCCGTCATGGCCAACGCGGTGAGATCGAGCAGCCACGACGAAATCACGCTTCCTCGGCGCCAAACTTCCGCGATATCGGTCAGATTGAGCTCGTAGCGTTCGTCTTCCGCGAGGTCCTCGGAATTCTTCTGCCGCAGAATGTCGAAGCCCTCGGCATAGGCCTGCATCAAGCCGTATTCTATGCCGTTATGGACCATCTTGACAAAATGCCCGGCCCCGGTCGGACCGGCATGGATATAGCCTTGCTCGGCGCGGTTGTCGGTCAGCCTTTCGCGACCGGGCGTCCGCGGGATGCTGCCGAGGCCCGGCGCAAGCACCGACAAAATAGGGTCGACTGCGTCGACCGCCTTCTTGTCGCCCCCCACCATCATGCAATATCCGCGTTCCAGGCCCCACACGCCGCCCGAAGTTCCGACGTCGACGTAGTGGATCCCGCGCTCAAGGAGCGCCTTGGCGTTGCGGATATCGTCCTTGTAGAAAGAATTTCCCCCATCGATGATGATGTCTCCTTCGCCCAGAAGGTTCGAAAGCTGATCGACGGTCTGCTGGGTGATCGCTCCGGCCGGCAGCATCACCCAGACGGCGCGGGGCCTTTCGGTCAGCCCGGCCACGAGTTCCTGCAGGCTGCCGGCACCTTTCGCGCCATCCGGAACGAGCTTTTCGACGGCATCCTTGGAGCGATCATACACGACACAATCGTGTCCGTGGCGCTGCAGGCGCCGCACGATATTGCCGCCCATCCGGCCGAGGCCGACAACGCCGAGCTGCATCACAGTGACCTTTCCGAGTGGACCCGTGAGGGGAGTAATTCTGCGACGCTGATTACGCCGCCTTGGGGTGATCGCCCTCGATCTCGCGCCGACGCTTGGCGACGCCCGCCAGCAGCTTGTCGAAGGCCTCGGAGAATTTCTTCACGCCATCGATCACGAGATCGCGCGTCACCTCCTGCAGGGATATTCCAAGCTGCTCCAAGGCCTTCAGACTGGCTTCCGCGCCTTCGACATCACGCTCGATCGTTCCGGGTTCGGCCTTTCCGTGGTCTCGGAACGCCTTCATGGTCGCAGGCGGCATCGTGTTGACCGTGTCCCCGCCGATCAACTCCTCTACGTACAGCACGTCGCGATACTTCGGATTCTTAGTGCCCGTGCTGGCCCAAAGCAGCCGCTGCCGTTGCGCGCCGCGATCCTCCAATT
>JBBPYT010000136.1:0-5113 GCA_038199665.1 Hyphomicrobiales bacterium | reverse complement strand
TGGTTGCCGGATCGATCGGAATCTCGGCGGCGGGCGTACTGTAATCGGCTGGTGAATAACGTGACGCGCGGGACAATTCGGCCAGGAGTCCTTCCGGGGTGAAGCCGGGCGCAGATTCGATTGCAGCCCAGGCGATCGCGCCTAGGGACAAAAAACTGTTCGTCGATGGTGACAAGATCGACGGCATCGCGCGGCTCGCGCCGTCCGACAGCCGCCATAAGCTTGTTCACGGCAAGATCTGCGATGTGAAGGACGTAGCCGGTATTATGGCGCAAGCGCCACAAGGCAGTTGCGCCATCATACCGGGTCCCAGCCTAATCCGCCAAAGGCCGAGGCCCGAGCAAGCCCGGACTTCGGCGTTGCCGATCTCAATGGAATCGCTGGTCGCAGACCCGGCGCAGGATTGTGTCGCCGTATTCGGTTTCGAAGCGTCGCAGCATGCAGTCGCCGTGGTTGCGATCCCAAACCACGATCGGAACCGGGACGGGCCGGTGGGGATGCCTGCAGTTCCCCTCGCAGTTCGGTGGGACGACACTGGTGATCGCATATGCGTTGTCATCCGCACTCCCGTGGCTGCCGTTGCCGGAACCGCCCGTCGAGCCCTGGCCGCTGCTCGTGCCGCCGACGCTGCCGCCGACCGCGCCTCGGCCACCCGTGCCGCCGGTGCTTCCCGTGCCGCCGTTGCCGCCGTTGCCTGCCGTAGAGCCCCGACCGCCCGTGCCGCCGCTCGATTGAGCCGCGAACGAGGTCACCGGCAACAGCGAGGTCGCCACCATGGCGAGGGTCAGGACGCCGGCCACAGCCCCCAGATTACGATGTGATTTCATCTTGCTCTCCTGTCTGGGGTCGACGTGACGCCCTAAGCATCAGTCGCTGGAGGCCGCCGGCAGGTTCAGGGCTTTTGCGGAAAGTTCCACAGCTGGCTTCGGTCGGGCGCAAGATGCGGCACAGTGGTCGGCGGGAAAGGAGCGCCGGGGAGGCCGTTCATCGAGGCTCCCGTTCGGGCTCACGGGTCGGTTTCCGACCGGCCCATGATCTCCTGCGCCGTGAAGTTGATGCCGCAGGTCGGGAAGGCGTTGCAGAAGGAGTTATCGGGCTAATCACTTGTGCCTTGAGCGCGTCGATGGCCATGAAGACACGCATTCGAGGTACGTCCCCTTCGTCATCAAAATGCCACCGCGTTTCGCCACCGCTCCCGATCGGCCAAGCCGCTGCCGATTCGAACGGGCCCGATCAACAGGACGAATGTTTTGACCCTGCCCTTTCCCAAGAGTCGTGTCCGGGTGTTCCATTGGGCAGTGATGGCAAGCCTCGTCTTGCCCCTGATGGTACCGTCCGGCGCCCAAGCGGCAGATCTCTTTGCCTCCCTTCCGGGCAACTGGACCGGCACCGGCTCGGTCTTGAAGGCGGACGGAACGTCAGAAAGCCTGCGCTGCCGCGCCAAATATTCGCTCGCGCCGAGCCGCACCATCGTGCACCAGGAACTGCGCTGCGCCGCCGACAGCTATCGGCTCGATTTCGTGACCGACCTCGTCAACCAGAACGGCGGCGTTGCCGGCACATGGACCGAAGCCGACCGCCAGGCCGGTGGCTCGGTGTCGGGCAAGATCGAGGGCGACGTGATCTCGACCAAGATCAAGGGCACCGCCTTCGAGGCCGACGTCGTCATCACGACGCATGGCAACCGGCAGACGATCGCTCTCACGTCGGACAACGGGTCCTACGCCAAGGCCGTCAACATCGCTCTCAAGGCCGATTGAGCGCACCGGCACCGGACGATGCTCAGCGCGAAAGCCCCGAGCGATCAGGCCTGATGGAGAGGGCGCGTCGCCTCGTCGAGCCAGGCACGAACCTCCGGGTCCACCAACGGCGCTACCTTGTTTCGAACCTCGGCATGATAGTTGTCGACCCAGCCGGTTTCGTCCGCCGTCATCAGCGACGTGTCGATCAGACGGCGGTCGATCGGTGCGAAGGTAAGGGTCTCGAAGCCGAGGGTCGGGCGTTCTCCGCCTTCGAGGGCGCGCGCCTCCACCATCAGCAGATTTTCGATCCGGATGCCCCAATGGCCGGGCTTGTAGTAGCCGGGCTCGTTCGACACGATCATGCCTTCCGCCAACGGCACCGTGCCGAGCTTGCTGAGCCGCTGAGGACCTTCGTGGACCGACAGATAGGACCCGACGCCGTGGCCTGTGCCGTGGTCGAAATCGAGTCCGGCCTGCCAGAGCGCCTGGCGGGCGAAGGGATCGATTTGCGCGCCCGAGGTGCCCTTGGGAAACACGAGGCGCGCAACCGCGATATGGCCCCGCAGCACGCGCGTGAAACAGCGCCGCATGTCGTCGTCGGGCTCTCCGACCGCCAGCGTGCGAGTGATGTCGGTCGTGCCGTCCTCGTATTGGGCGCCGCTGTCGATGAGGAAGATGCCGCGGCCGATCGGCAGGTTGGAGGCGGCCGTCACCCGGTAGTGCGGAATGGCCGCATGCGGGCCGAAACCCGCGATGGTCGGAAAGGCCACGTCCTTCAGAAGCCCGGTGTCCCGGCGGAAGGTCTCCAAGGCTTCGACCGCAGTGATCTCGGTCAGGTGCCCACGCGGCGCCTCACGGTCGAACCAGGCGAGAAATCGCGCGAACGCCGCTGCGTCGCGCTGGTGGGCAGCGCGCGCACCCGCCCGTTCGGCTTCGGTCTTGCTGGCCTTGAGCAGCGCGATCGGGTCGGTGCCGACGTCGGGCACGCCACCGGCCTCGCGCAGCGCTTCGACGAGCTTCGAGGGCGCGGTCGCCGCGTCGAGACGCAGCGTCGCGCCCCCCCGGCCAAGCTCCTGGAGCGCGGCGACGAGCATGCCTGGCTCGGCAAAATCGGCAGTGCGGGCCAGCATGTCGCGGACGCTGTTCGACAGCTTTCGGGAATCGACAAACAGGGTCGGGCGCCCTTCGCGGCGGACCAGGGCGAAGCTCAGCGGCAAGGGGGTGTAACTCACGTCGGAGCCGCGGATATTGAGCAGCCAGGCGACCGCGTGGGGGTCGCTGACCAGCAGGCCGTCCGCCGGGCCGAGGGCACCCCGCACTGTCTCGATCTTGGAGTCCCGATCCTGACCCGACAGGTGATCGGGGTAAAGTTTAACCGGTCCGACCGGCAGGGGAGGGCGGTCGGACCAGATCGCATCGATGGGGTTGGTGTCGACGGGCACGAGCCTGCCGCCCGCAGTCTCGGCGGCACGCGCCAGCCGCTCCACCTGGCTCTTGGTATGTAGCCAGGGGTCGTAACCGAGCGTCGCGCCTTTGGGCAGGTGTCGCTCGATCCAGCCTTCGGGCGGGTTGTCGCCCCAGGGTTCCGGGGTGAAGATCTGCGTATCCACCTGCTCACGGGCCTGGACGGTGTAGCGGCCGTCGACGAAGATCGCGGCCCGGTCGGCGAGCACGACCGCGGTGCCGGCCGATCCCGAAAAACCCGTCAGCCAGGCCAGCCGCTCGGCGCCCTTGGGCACATATTCGTTCTGGTGCTCATCGGCTCGCGGCACGACGAATCCGTCAAGGCCGCGACGACGCAGTTCGGACCGAAGCGCCGCGGTACGGGAGGCGCCTTGCGACGGATCGGCGGTTTCATCGAAGGTTTGAAAGCGAGCTTCGAACATCATCGATCCTAAACGGCATCAACACCCGGCAAACAGCGGCCCGTAGCCCCGCCAGCAATGCAAGAGGGTCATGCCTGGGTTTCGCTGCAGCGCAATAGCGGCTTTCGGCGATGCAAAAACGAGCGCGGCCGCTTATATCACGATCAAGCCGGGCGCAGTCAGCCCGTAACCATGACCCACAAGAAGAAACGATGAAATCCGAATCCAAACTCGCCCATTTGCGCGGCAGCCTTCAAAAATTCCATATCCAGGACGTGATCCATTCGGCCCGCAAGGTTCTTGAAAGCAAGGTCGACCGATTGACGATTCGTCCGTTGCGCGATGTCGACGACTGGTCCGACCAGGCCGAGGTCGCCTTCTACGAGGAAGCGCTCGGGCGCCGGGCTTAGGCCCGAAGCACCGACAAACCCCGGCCTCCTAACGGATCCGGCCTTTGTGCAGGCGCTTCTTCAACGTGAGCGTCACCCAGCCCTCTAGATCCATCCGGCGTTCCAGCGCGAATCCCTGCGTTCCGTAGCTCGACAGGATGCTCGGCACGTCCTGGGCCTGCAATCCCGACAGGACCAGATCGGCGCCGGGTGCCGCATGAGCGCTGATCGACGGCGCCAGTGCCCTGAGCGGCCTCGACAGAATGTTCGCGAAGATCAGATCGTAGGGTCCGCCCCGGCGCAGTTCGGCGCGGCGCAGACCTGCGCCGAGCACCGGGCGCACGAACCGCGCCACGCCGTTGGCCTTGGCATTGTGGGTTGCGGCATCGACCGCCAAAAAATCGACATCGCCGCATTCGACCTTGCGCTTCCGCGCCTTCGCGGCCGCCATGGCCAGCACGCCGGTGCCGGTACCGAGATCGAGGATACGGCGCGGTCGCCGGCGCTTCAACACGCGGTCGAGCCCCAGCAGGCAGCCCCGCGTCGTGCCGTGATGGCCGGTGCCGAAGGCCAGCGCGGCCTCGATCTCCAGGGCCAGGTCGTTGGACCTGACCGCGGATCGGCCGTGCCGTCCATGCACCAGGAAGCGGCCGGCCCGCACCGGCGCGAGCCCCTCGAGCGAGGCTGCGACCCAATCCTGCTCTGCGATGTTCTCCTCGACGAATCCCGCCGCGCGCTCCTCGCCGAGGACGTGCGCCAGCAGCGTGCGGACGTGATCTTGGTCGACGCTGCGGCCAAGGTAGATTTCAAGGACCCAGGGTTTCGGTCGCGCCGCGCTGGCTTCGACCTCGAATGCGGCTGCGGCGATCTCGGCCGGATCGAAGAATTCCACGATCGTATCGGCCGCGACCCGAGCCGTGGCCTCGTCGCAGGTCAGCCGCAGAAGGCGGGCGGCATTGTCGGGGGGCAGGCCTTCGAGCATGGCGGGGCGCTAGCATGAGCGCCGCGCGCTGTCACGAGCCGCCAGGGCGACCGACGAACCGGCGCACAGGTCAAGTGCGAAGCGCAACGCTTAGCTAAGGTTCGCCCCACACGTCGATTCGCTGAGCCTCGGAGG
>JBBPYT010000135.1:0-2542 GCA_038199665.1 Hyphomicrobiales bacterium | reverse complement strand
CGGTCTCCTCGACCACGCCGATGAACGGCAGCTCGCGATGCGAATGGGCCGCGTCCATCCCATAACCCACGACGAAGAGGTCGGGACAATGGAAGCCCACGAAATCCGCATCGACCGTCACGGCGCGCTTGCCTGGCTTTTCCAGCATGACGCAGACCATGACCCGGCGAGCGCCGCGCGACAACAACAGAGCCTTGGCGAAAGCGAGCGTGCGCCCGGATTCGAGGATGTCGTCGACGAGCAGCACGTCCCGTCCGTCGATGCTCGAGTCGATATCTTTCAGAATCACGATGCGGCCCGAGGACTCGGTCCCGGTCCCATAGCTCGACAGATGCATGAACTCGACCTGGGGCGCGAGACCGGCATGGTGGAGCGCGCGCAGCAGATCGGCGGCGAACATGAAGGAGCCCTTGAGGATCGCCACGACCAGCAGCGTCCGGGGCTTCTCGGCCGCGATCGCCTCGGCCACTGCCCGGGTGCGTTCCGCGATGCGCCGCTCGTCGAACAGGACTTTGATGTGCGGCTCGCGGGTCATGGACGCTCCTAATGGTCCTGCGGCGCCACTCCGGCATTTTCAGCGAAGCTGACCACCAGGTCTTGACCGTCCGCAGGCGGGGCTGCGAGGCGGCTGCGGAATACGACGGTTTCGCCCGCGACCAGCCTGGGCTTGGGAGCGGGTGCGGTCCAGCTATAAAGCTCGTTGTGCGCCTTGTCGCGGACGGCGATGCGCAAGGCCGGGATGGCGGTCGTTACACCGCGCAGATTGCTGATCTTGCCCTGCAGAGTCAGCACCGGACGAGAGCCTTGGGCCGTCACCGTCCCGTGCATGTCTGCGAAGGCCAAACCGCGCAGGTTCACGGGCAGGCCGACCGCTTCGAACAAGCCGGCGCTCGGCGGGTAGAAACGCACCACGAGGTCCTTGCGGGCAACCGCGGCCATGGCGCTTGCGAGGATGCCCAACACGGCGAGAACGATGATGGCGGCCGACCGCGAAGGATGCGGCTTGGCCGAGGCGCGTAGTCGCCGAGGCGATGGGCGGAGGGACGGCGGGACGGGAACTGGCCGAGCCGAACGTGCTTCCGCCACGATTTCCGGGCCATCATGCCGCTGCATTCGCGACACAAAGGGTTGCTCCGCCCGGTTGTTGTCTACCACGGCCAAGCTGTGTCGGCAGTGGGCGCAGCGAAGGATACTGCCTTGGCCGGCTAGCAGCTCCGGAGGCGGATCGTAAACGCTGAGGCAGGTCGGGCAGCGGATCGGCATGGTGGTACGCTCGGCGGCAATATTTCGATCCCTTCATTCGTCGCCTGCATGGTTAAGACGCGGTTAAATCGGGCATGATAAGCGTATCGAAATGGTGCACGGGGTAACCGAGGTGGCGCTTGGTCCGCTTTGAGAATGTCGGCTTGCGCTACGAGATGGGGGAAGAGATCTTGAAGGATCTGTCATTCGCCATCGAGCCGCAGAGCTTCCAGTTCCTGACCGGGCCGTCCGGCGCCGGCAAGACGACCTTGCTGCGGCTGATCCTGCTGTCGCTCAAGCCGACGCGCGGACTGATCACGCTGTTCGGACGCGACTCCGCCATGCTCGACAAGGATTCGATCACCGGACTGCGCCGCCGCATCGGTGTCGTATTCCAGGATTTTCGCCTTCTCGATCACCTGACCACCTACGAGAATGTTGCGCTGCCACTCCGGGTCCAGGGCCGTGAGGAAGCGGGCTACCGCAGCGAAGTCGTCGAGCTCCTGCGCTGGGTCGGGCTGGGAGAGCGCATGCATGTGCTGCCGCAGGTGCTGTCGGGGGGCGAAAAGCAGCGCGCCGCCATCGCCCGCGCTCTGATCGTGCGGCCCGAACTGCTGCTGGCCGACGAACCGACCGGCAACGTCGACCCCTCGCTCGCGCGGCGCCTGCTGCGATTGTTCATGGAACTGCACAAATCGGGCACCTCGGTGGTGATCGCCACGCACGATCTAGCCTTGATGGACCAGTTCAACGACGCTCGAAGGCTGGTCCTGGGAGACCGCCGCCTTTACGTCTACGACTGAGAGGACGCAATGTCCGCCTCGCCGGCCGAGCCGCCTCCCAGCCCCGCAGGGCGTTCGGCACCCGATTTCCCCTCGAAGCGCGAGGTGTCTCTGGTGCCGATCGCTTCGATCGCGGGCCGGGCGCTCGTCACCGTCATTGCCATCATGACGTTCCTGGCTTCGCTGGCGGCCGGCAGTGCCCTGCTGATCGCCGGAGCTTCGCGGGACTGGCAGCGATCGGTGTCGCGAGAGATGACGATCCAGGTGCGGCCCGTCTCCGGCCGGGATGTCGACGCCGAGGTCGAGAAGGCGGTCGACATCGCCCGCAGCACGCCCGGCATCGGCGGGGTGAGCGCCTTCAGCAAGGATGAGGCGCAAAAGCTCCTCGAGCCCTGGCTCGGCACGGGGCTCGACCTCCGCGACCTGCCGATCCCGCGCCTCGTCGTGGTGCAGCTGGCCGGCGGAGCGATGCCCGATTTGCCGGCCTTGCGCAAGGCGCTCGAGGAGCGCGTCGCCGG
>JBBPYT010000134.1:0-5436 GCA_038199665.1 Hyphomicrobiales bacterium | reverse complement strand
TGGCGAGCCGCTTCTTTGCCTCGTTTATATACGAGCCGCCCATCCGTTCCAAACGACCGAACTCGTCGACCGGCAGCAAAGTGAACAGCCGCAGGAAACCGCCGACGTCTGCGTCCTCGGTATTGCGCCAGAACTGCCAGTATTTGTATGGCGACAGCAAGTCCGCCTGGAGCCAAACGGCTCCGGACGCCGTCTTGCCCATCTTGGCTCCCGAAGCCGTGGTGATCAACGGGCAGGTCAAGGCATACAGCTGCGGTGTACCGAGACGCCGGCCGAGGTCGATCCCGGTGATGATGTTGCCCCACTGGTCCGAACCGCCCATCTGCAGCCGACAGCCGAGACGCCGGTTGAGTTCAGCGAAATCGTAGGCCTGCAGGCACATGTAGTTGAATTCCAGGAACGATAGTTCCTGGTTGCGTTCGAGCCGCATTTTGACGCTGTCCATGGACAGCATGCGGTTCACCGAAAAGTGCCGCCCGACTTCGCGCAGGAAGTCGATATAGTTCAGTGCGGTCAGCCATTCGGCGTTGTCGGCCATGACGGCGTCGGTTTTGCCGTCGCCAAACCTGACCAGCCGGGCGAAAGTCTCCTTCAGACTGTCCTTGTTGGCCTCGATCTGATCCAGGCTGAGGATCTGACGCGCTTCGTCCTTGCCCGACGGATCGCCGACTCTCGTCGTGCCGCCGCCCATGAGGACGATGGGCTTGCCTCCGGCCGTCTGCATCCAGTGCAGCATCATGATCGACATGAGGTGACCGACGTGCAGGGACGGGCCGGTGCAATCGTAACCGACGTATCCGACCAGATCGCCGCTTGCCGCGCGCTCATCGAGGCCTGCAAAATCGGAACATTGGTGGATGAAGCCGCGCTCTGCCAACACCTTCAGGAAGTCGGATTTGGCCACGAAGGCCGGCGCGGAACTCAAGGACATGATGAACTCGGGGGATCTGACGAGCCGTTGCGCTCGATCGGCAGGCCGGCACTCGCAGTGAAGCTCGGAACCGGGGCGCGATCCGCTGAGGCACAAGCCCTGAAACGCGCTGTGTCCCGTGTATGGGCTCTTGTCGACCGGCGCAACATGAGGAATTCTGAACGACCTTTCCTTCCCGAATGGTCGACGTGCGATGCAAGCTTTGGGTCTGATGAGCGGAACGTCCATGGACGGGATCGACATCGCTCTCCTCGACACCGACGGGGTCGGCAAAATCGCCTTCGGGCCGATCGACTTCGAACCCTACGAGGGGCCGGACCGCGCGCTATTGCGGAGCGCCGTCGCCGAAGCCGTGTCGCTTGAAGACCGGACTGCCCGGCCTGGGATTTTGGCCGCTGCGGAAGACCTCGTCACGACGCTTCACGCCAGGGCGGTGGAACGATTCATCTCGAATCACGGCGTGCGTCGGGATCGGATCGACGTCGTGGGCTTCCACGGGCAGACGGTTCTGCACCGACCGGAGCGCGGCCTCACCGTGCAGATCGGCGACGGCGCGGACCTGGCGCGGCGCTGCGGGCTCGACGTGGTTGCCGATTTTCGGGCGGCCGACGTCGCGGCAGGGGGGCAGGGTGCGCCGTTGGTCCCCGCTTTTCATCGTGCGCTGGCGAACGCCGCAGAACTGACCTTCCCGGCCCTTCTGCTGAACATCGGCGGCGTCGCCAACATAACGTTCCTATCCGCCGAGGGCGCGGACCCGATCGCCTGCGATACGGGTCCGGGCAACGCCCTCATCGACGACCTGATGCTCGAGCGCACGGGCCGGGCCATCGACCCGGGCGGTGCGACCGCTGCCAGCGGCTCGATAGACGAGACCATACTGCGGCAGATGCTGTCGCACCCATTTTTCGAACGGCCGCCACCGAAATCGCTCGATCGCAATGCCTGGTCGCGGGCGCCAGTCGATAAGCTCTCCACCGCAGATGCCGCCGCCACCTTGACGGCCTTTACGGCAGCCAGCATAGCCGCGGCGGTCGCCCGGCTTCCATCAAGGCCAAGCGCGGCAATTGTTTGCGGGGGCGGCGCTCGCAATTCAACCTTGATGCGTGAGCTTGGCGCCCGTTTGCCTTGTTCGGTGCGCGATGCCGCCGACCTCGGCTGGTCGGGCGAGGCGATCGAGGCCCAGGCCTTCGCCTATCTGGCGGTGCGCTCCCGCCTGGGCTTGCCCATTACGTTTCCAACGACGACCGGGGTTCCGGCCCCCATCGCGGGCGGTGTTTTCCATTCCGCCATTCGCTGAGCTCTGGCGTCCCGACCGGCCGCAATCAAAGCGAATGGCGTGCCGGAATCGCGGTCCGGACCGGATTGTTCAGTCGCCTGTCGAGGTAGGTGCCGACTTCGCCTACCAGGGTTTCGACGCAGTTTTCGAAAAAATGATTGGCGTTCGGAATGACCGCGTGCTCGATCAGAATGCCTTTCTGGGTTTTCAGCTTTTCGATCAGCGTCTGGACCTCCTTCAGCGGTGCGACCCGGTCTTTGTCGCCGTGCACGAACAATCCGGAGGACGGGCAGGGGGCCAGGAACGAGAAGTCGTAGAGCGTCGCCGGAGGCGCTATGGACACGAAACCTTCGATTTCTGGCCGTCGCATCAACAGTTGCATGCCGATCCACGCACCGAAGGAGAAACCGGCGATCCAGCAGGCCCGTGCTTCGGGGCTGACGGTCTGTGCCCAATCGAGCGCAGCCGCGGCGTCGGACAACTCGCCTGCGCCGTGGTCGAAATTGCCCTGCGATCGTCCAACGCCACGGAAATTGAAGCGTAGAACCGAAAAGCCGCGTTCCGCGAAAGCGTAGTAGAGGCTGTAGACGATCTGGTTGTTCATCGTGCCGCCGAACTGCGGGTGCGGATGAAGCACGATGGCAATCGGCGCACCGCGCTTCTTGGCGGGGTGGAACCGGCCTTCCAGGCGGCCGGCCGGTCCGGTGAAGATGACTTCAGGCATGGTGTCTCCGAATTCCGCGCTTTCGCCGGTCGGGCGAAGGCGCACATATTTGCCTCGCGGCCAGGTTTGCATGCCTGGTAAGCTGCCCGGCCCGCGACGAGAGGCACCCGGCCGAGGCTGCCATCGCTTGACTTCGACCCCAACGGTCCGTAATTCTGTTAGAATGATTCTAACAGCATCGCCGACCGTTCCTGATGTCGAGCGTGTGCGCTCCGTTTGAAAGAGCGGCCTCTTAACACGGCTGACCCTCAGCGTTGCAAGACTTTTGAGCGACCCGATGGCGAGCCTGCGGATTTACCTGGACTATAACGCGACGGCACCGGCTCGCCCGGCAGCTCGGGTGGCGTTCTTGGTGGCGGCGGAAGCCGCGGGTAACGCGTCTTCGATCCATGCCGAGGGTCGGCAGGCACGGACGTTTCTCGAGACCGCGCGTCATCAGGTGGCCGGGCTGGTCGGGGCGAGACCCGAGCAGGTCTTGTTCACCTCAGGCGGCACGGAAGCGGCCAACCTGGCCCTTTCGCCTGTGCGATTCGCGGGAGGAAGGACAGCTTGTGAACGCCTGCTCGTGGGCGCTACGGAACACGCCGCTGTTCTGAACGGGCATCGTTTCGCACCCGACAAGGTGACAATCCTTCCGGTCGGAGCCGATGGCACGGTCGACCTGGATCGCCTGGACGCTATGGTCGGGCAATTAGGGCCTGCCATGGTCGCGCTTCAGGCTGCGAACAACGAAACCGGTGTCCTTCAGCCGGTGCGCGAGGCGGCCGATATCGTTCACGCTCGGGGCGGAATTCTGGTTTGCGATGCCGTTCAGGCGGCGGGACGCATTGTTTGCGGGCCGGAGGCGCTCGCGGCCGATGTGCTGCTTGTGTCAGCGCACAAGCTCGGAGGCCTGCCGGGTGCCGGGGCGGTGGTTTCGCTTCGCGACGATCTGGTGATCGCGCCTTTGGTCCGTGGCGGCGGCCAGGAGCGCGGTTTGCGCGGGGGCACGGAAAACGTCCCGGCTGTCGCGGCGTTCGGGGCGGCGGCTGAGGAAGCCATGGGGCAGATGGGCGAGCCACGCCTTGCCATGCTGCGCGACCGCTTTGAAGCGCAGCTGCGGCGGATTGTGCCGGACGTGACGATCTTCTGTGCCCATCGGGCTCGTCTACCGAACACGAGCGCCTTCAGCTTTCCCGGAGTGCCCGCGGAACGGCTGATGATAGCGCTCGATCTGGGAGGTGTCGCGGTTTCATCGGGCTCGGCCTGCTCGTCAGGCAAGGTCGGGCGATCCCACGTCCTTGAAGCCATGGGGATCAAGCACGATCTGAGAGTTGGGGCGATTCGCGTCAGCCTGGGATGGCGTTCGGCCGAGGCCGACGTCGACGGCATGATCGAGGTGCTGACCACGACTCTCGACAGGATGAAACGGCGGCCGCTCTTATCCGCCGCATAGTCGGAGCATCACGAGCTCGCGACGAGCTTGCGTCTTAGAATTTCGGTCTGCCGCGGCGGCCCGAACCGGGAGAACGATATGGCGGCTGTCCAGGAAACAGTCGATCGGGTCAAGTCGATCGACGTCAGCGAATACAAATACGGCTTCGTAACCGACATCGAATCCGAAAAAGCACCAAAGGGTCTTCGCGAGGACACCGTACGCTTCATTTCGGCCAAGAAGAACGAGCCGGAGTGGATGCTGAACTGGCGGCTCGAAGCCTATCGGCGCTGGCTGACGATGCGCGAGCCGACCTGGGCGCGGGTCGACTACCCCAAGATCGATTATCAGAACGCCTATTATTATTCGGCGCCGAAGAAGAACGCGCTGGCTTCGCTCGACGAGGTCGATCCGGCGATCCTCGAGACCTACAAGAAGCTCGGCATTCCGCTGCGCGAGCAGGAAATCCTGGCCGGCGTGGTGCGCCCGGAAGGCGAGCGCCGCGTCGCGGTCGACGCCGTGTTCGATTCAGTCTCGGTCGCCACAACCTTCAAGGACGAACTCAAGAAGGCCGGCGTGATCTTCATGCCGATGTCGGAGGCGATCCGCGAGCATCCCGAGCTGGTGAAGAAATATCTCGGCTCGGTCGTGCCGGTCACCGACAACTTCTTCGCGACGCTCAATTCCGCGGTGTTCTCCGACGGCTCGTTCGTCTACGTGCCGCCGGGCGTGCGCTGCCCGATGGAGCTGTCGACCTATTTCCGCATCAACGAGCAGAACACCGGGCAGTTCGAGCGCACCCTCATCATCGCCGACAAGGGCGCCTATGTGAGCTACCTCGAAGGCTGCACCGCGCCGATGCGCGACGAGAACCAGTTGCACGCCGCGGTGGTCGAGCTGGTCACGCATGACGACGCCGAGATCAAATACTCGACCGTGCAGAACTGGTATCCCGGCGACGCCAACGGCAAAGGCGGCATTTTCAATTTCGTCACCAAGCGCGGCGATTGCCGCGGCGCCCGCTCGAAGATTTCCTGGACCCAGGTCGAGACCGGGTCGGCGATCACCTGGAAATATCCGAGCTGCATCCT
>JBBPYT010000133.1:0-2183 GCA_038199665.1 Hyphomicrobiales bacterium | reverse complement strand
GCTGCTGATGGACGATTGCAATGAATTCGGACATCCTGACGATCGAAGTGGACGAAGCACATGCTGTCTCCGGCCTCTTACAACTCCCCCGACGAGCTGCCGCCTGCTATGTCATGGCGCATAGTGCCGGCGCTGGTATGACGCATTCGTTCATGGGAGCGGTAGCCGCCGGCCTGAGCGAGCGGGGGTTTGCCACACTCCGATATCAGTTCCCATTCATGGAACGGGGATCGAAGCGGCCAGATAAGCCGCCGCTTGCGCATGCCGCGGTGCGTGCAGCCGTCACGGCGGCTGCACGGCTCGCGCCGTCGCTTCCGCTTATCGCCGGTGGGAAATCCTTCGGCGGGCGAATGACATCGCAGGCCCAGGCAGAAGCGCCCTTGCCTCATGTCAGAGGTCTGGTCTTCTTTGGATTTCCTTTACATCCCGCCGGCAAACCATCCGACACCCGCGCACAGCACCTGTCACAAGTAAAAATCCCGATGCTTTTTCTGCAGGGAACCGGCGATGCCCTGGCCGACATGAAACTGCTGGCCCCAGCCGTTGCAAAACTAGGTGAGCAAGCGACACTGATGCGAATAGAAGGAGCCGACCATTCGTTTCATGTCCCAGTTCGATCCGGCACGACAGACGCCAAGGCCCTTGCTGAAGCGCTCGATGCGCTTGTCTCGTGGGCTGTTGCCCTTCCCCCGCCCTCAGATTGAGACAGGCTTGAGCTTTCACCGCTACCGTTCATCTGCCAACCGCATGGGTCCTGCGACGCGTTGCGATCGCGCGCAATCGCCTCGAAGCGCCACCGGCCCTCAGGCGAACCGAAACATCCTGCTTCAACTCTCATTCCAAGAGGATAGACCGCCTCAGCCTGAATGGGAACGATCGTGCGTTCATGGCTGACGCGCCGGTGATGAGAATCGATTAAACAATGTTTCGTATTCACCATATGAAAAGCTTGCAGATATTCGGATTTGAGGTGTTGCTAATGGTATACGTTCTGGTCGCGCTCGCTTTCGTTGGCATTGTCGCTATCGCGCTTGGGATGCGCACGGTACCCCAAGGACAAGCCTGGACTGTAGAACGGTTCGGTCGCTTCACTCGCGTGTTGAACCCTGGCCTGAATCTAATGACGCCTTTTGTGGAACGGGTCGGGCGAAAAATGAACGTCCAGGAAATTGTTATTGAGATACCGGAACAGGCTGTGATCACGCGTGACAATGCTGCCGTTACCGTGGATGGAATCATGTATTATCGGGTCCTCGATGCCGGGGCGGCGGCTTACGGCGCGCAAAACCTTGTGCAGGCGCTAACTACTATGGCGATGACGAACATTCGTTCGGTAATTGGCGCGCTCGACCTCGACGGTGCTTTGTCCGGCCGTGAGGAAATCAATGGACGTCTTTTAGAAACACTGGACCATGCAACCGCGCCATGGGGCGTAAAGGTAAGCCGCGTAGAACTTCGAAAGATTGAGCCACCAGCGAACCTGGTTACCGCGATGAACTTGCAGATGACCGCCGAGCGTGAGAGGCGCGCAACAGTTGCCCGTGCGAACGGCGAGCGCGAAGCGGAGATCGCACGAGCGGAGGGAGCAAAGCAGGCTCATATCCTGGAAGCCGAAGGACGCCTTGTCGCTGCGACCAAAGATGCGGAAGCTCGAGTCGCCCTTGCGGAAGCTGAGGCGAAGGCCACCCAAGTGGTTGCCAATGCTGCGCAGGGCGCGGGCGGTGAGGCGCTGCGCTACTTCGTAGCAACTAAATATGTTGAAGCGATTGGTCTACTCGCCGCCAATCCCGCGGGCCGCACACTCGTCATCCCGATCGAGAGTAGTGGATTAGCCGGCGGCATCACTCAGGCGTTGGCAGCCATGCAGCTCGGCAGCTCGCCCAAATGAACGCCGGGCTGATGTGGGCTTTGGCGGGAATACTGATATGCGGAACATGGACAGCTCGAACGGTTGGTGGCCCAACGCCAGTTCCCGGCACCTAGAGGTGGTTCCGGTTGTCTGAACAGCAACCTTCGCGTGGCTGAGTGGCGTTCTGCCGAGGTTAGGCTGCCGCAAATTGCGGCAGCCATTGAAGTAGGCCTGATCCGGCGTGTTCCGGTCAAGGCTCGAATGAGGCCTCCGACCATTGTAGAAGGTCAGGTATCGGCCGATCGAGGCACGGGCTCGCTGACGGTGTCATAGG
>JBBPYT010000132.1:0-8412 GCA_038199665.1 Hyphomicrobiales bacterium | reverse complement strand
GGTCGTGCCCTCCGGCCAATACCGCTATGGTACCCGTATCGAGGCTGCTCTGGTGCGCCTTGCCGTCGATGCCGCGAGCGAGTCCGGACACCACGACGTAGCCGCTGCCGCCCAATCCTCTCGCCAAGCGCTCCGTGAAAATCAGTCCTGAAGCTGATGCATTGCGCGAGCCGACGATCGCAACCGTCGGCCGCAGCAGCGTTTCGATGACGCCGCTGACGGCGAGCAACGGCGGCGGCGCATCGATGGCGCGCAGGGTCGCCGGATAAGCGGGCTCGCAGAGTGCTATGAATCGAACGCCCAGGCGCCGCGCACTCTCCATCTCCTGCTCGGCATCTCGAACGGAACAGATCTTGATTTCGCGTGCGGAACGGCTCCGCCGGATGAGGTCCGGCAGTGCCTCCAGCGCAGCGGCGGCGCTGCCGAGGCGATCGAGCAGGCCATGGAAGGACCGTGGACCGATGTTTTCGCTGCGAATGAGCCTCAGCCAATCGAGCCGCTCCTGATCGGAGAGATCCCGGAACAGCGGATTCATGCCTTCTGCCCGATCTTGCTTTCAGTCCCGGCAAGCAGGCGCGAAAGATTGGCCCGATGTTTCCACCAGAGCACCAGCGCGAGGGCGAAGAACACCGCCGCGGCATGCAAGCGCCCGAAGATGAACAGCAGGATTGGCGCCGCAGCAGAGGCCACCAGGGCCGCAACGGACGAAAAACGCAAGGCGAACGCAACGGCAAGCCAAAGGCCCGAGAAGACCAGGCCGATGGGCCACCATACGCCGAACAGGCATCCGAGATAGGTCGCGACGCCCTTGCCCCCACGAAAACCCAGCCAAACCGGACAGATGTGACCCAGTAAGGCAGCGGCGGCTGCGATCAGCCCGCAGGTCTCTCCGCAGAACCGGCGGGCGAGGAGAACAGCGGCCGTTCCTTTCAGACCATCGAGGATCAGGGTCGCGGCGGCGAGATCCTTGCGACCGGTCCGAAGCACGTTCGTGGCGCCGATATTGCCTGAGCCTATCGTGCGGATGTCCGCGGTTCCCGCGAGCTTCGTCAACAGCAGACCGAACGGAATGGAGCCGAGCCCGTACCCGACAACGGCGGCAGCAACGTCCGAAATACCCGCGCTTTGCATGGTCCGCCCCTGTTGCCCCTTTCCGCCCGATCCTATGTGGGTCGTTTACGGGCAGCAACCGAGACAGCTGATTCAATGGATTCCACCTCTTCGAGGCGAAGTCGCGGAAGACCCGCACCCTTCGCGAACCGCGCCCGAGTAGTAGGCCGCGTAGCTCCGCTGTATCGAAACCATACCTGACGCGATTTTGCCCCGCCGTTTGACTTGGCAAGCACGCTCCCCCATTTACGCTCGGCCACGCTCAAAGCGCCAAGGCGGCGCGGGCGATAAGGATCTTCCATTCATGAATGTCGTCATCGTCGAGTCTCCGGCGAAAGCGAAAACAATCAACGGGTACCTCGGCAGCGATTACGAAGTCCTCGCCTCGTTCGGCCATGTACGCGACCTTCCGGCCAAGGACGGCTCGGTCGATCCCGAGCAGGATTTCGCCATGCGGTGGGAGGTCGACGACAAGGCGGCCAAACGCCTGTCCGACATCGTCAGGGCGGTCAGGGCTTCGGACAAAGTCATTCTTGCGACCGACCCGGATCGGGAAGGAGAAGCAATCTCCTGGCACGTACTCGAGGTGCTTAGGAATCGGCGCGTCCTGAAGGACAAAAAGATCGAGCGGGTGGTGTTCAACGCCATCACGAAATCGGCCGTCATGGACGCGATGAATAACCCGCGCGACATCGACCAGGCCCTCGTCGACGCCTACCTGGCCCGCCGGGCCCTCGATTATCTCGTCGGCTTCAACCTTTCGCCCGTGCTTTGGCGCAAGCTTCCGGGCGCGCGGTCGGCCGGCCGCGTTCAATCCGTGGCTCTGCGCCTGGTCTGCGCACGGGAACGCGAGATCGAAGAGTTCCGGACCCGGGAATACTGGTCCCTCGTGGCTCACCTGCGCACGACGAGGGACGGAGCATTCGACGCGCGCCTCGTCGGTGCCGATGGAAAGAAGATCGCGCGGCTCGACATCGGTTCGGGCGCGGAAGCGACCGCCTTCAAGGCTGCCATGGCCGACGCCCGGTTCTCGGTCGCGGCGATCGAGGCCAAGCCGGTGAAGCGGCACCCATTTCCACCGTTCCGGACCTCCACGCTCCAACAGGATGCGTCGCGTAAGCTCGGTTTGTCGCCGGCCCGCACCATGCAGGTCGCTCAAAAGCTCTATGAAGGCGTCGAGATCAGAGGCGAAGCGACAGGTCTCATCACCTACATGCGAACGGACGGTATCGATATGGCGCCCGAAGCCATTGCGGGCGTCAGGCGCGTCATCGGCGGCCTTTACGGCGACCGCTACCTGCCGAGTGCGCCGCGCAGATACACGGTGAAAGCCAAGAACGCGCAGGAAGCGCATGAGGCCATCCGGCCAACGGATCTGTCCCGCCTGCCGCGCGATGTCGCGCGCTACCTCGAACCCGAACAGGCGAAACTCTATGACCTGATCTGGAAACGCACCGTCGCGAGCCAGATGCAATCGGCCGAGATCGAGCGCACAACGGCGGACATCCTGGCCGAGGTCGGCCATCGCCGCCTGGACTTGCGCGCTACCGGTCAGGTGATCCGGTTCGACGGTTTCTTGACGCTGTATGGCGTGGACGACGATGACGACGAGGACTCCGGCCGACTGCCGGCCATGACGGCAGGTGAGCCGCTCAAGAAGGACGGCATCGATGCGACGCAGCATTTCACCGAACCGCCGCCGCGTTACACCGAAGAAGCGCTGATCAAGCGGATGGAGGAACTCGGCATCGGCCGGCCGTCCACCTATGCGGCGACTCTCGCGGTGCTCAAGGATCGCGAATACGTTCGGCTCGACAAGCGGCGGCTCGTTCCCGAGGACAAGGGGCGGCTCGTCACGGCCTTCCTCGAATCGTTCTTCAATCGTTGGGTCGACTACGACTTCACGGCGAACCTCGAGGAACAGCTCGACAAGGTATCGAACCACGAAACGGACTGGCGCCAGGTGCTGCGCGATTTCTGGCGGGACTTCAGCGCTGCGGTCGGCGACACCAAGGATCTGCGCACCACCGAAGTCCTCGACAACCTTAACGATCTGCTCGGTCCTTATATCTTTCCGGACAAGGGCGACGGCAGCAATCCGCGGGCGTGTCCGGCTTGCGCGGATGGCCAGCTTTCGCTCAAGCTCGGCAAATTCGGCGCCTTCGTCGGCTGCTCGAATTATCCCGAGTGCAAGTTCACACGGACCCTCACCACGAACGGTGCCGAGCCGAACGGTGCAGGCGCCTCAGACAATCCCGGGCAGCGCGGACTGGGCGTCGACCCGGCCACCGGCCAGGAGGTGACCCTTCGGGACGGCCGTTTCGGCGCTTACATTCAACTCGGGGATGGCGAGAAGCCGAAGCGATCATCGCTGCCCAAGGGAGTGACGATCGCAACGATAGACCTTGAAACCGCCTTGGCTCTGCTGGCGCTGCCGCGCGAGATCGCCCGGCACCCGACCTCTGGCGAGCCGATCTTGGCCGGCATCGGGCGATACGGTCCTTACGTCCAACACCGCAAGCTTTACGCCAACCTCAATGCCGACGACGATGTTCTGACGATCGGTGGCAATCGGGCGATCGACCTGATCGTGGCGAAAGAACAGGGCCGCGGGGAGCGCAGACCGGGCGGGGCCGCTTCGTCGGGCCGCGTGATCGGCGAGCATCCCGAGGGAGGTCCGATCACCTTGCGGGACGGGCGCTACGGTGCCTACGTCAGCCACGGAAAGATCAATGCAACCTTGCCGAAGGGCGTCGCGCCTGATGCCCTCGCGCTTGCTGAGGCAATTCGTTTGCTCGACGCCAAGGCCGGGACCCGAGGCTCGGTAGCTGCCATCGGGAAACGCGCACCGAAAAAGGCCGCCGCGAAGCCTGCCACCAAGGCCGCCGGGAGGCCTTCGCCGGGCGTCAAAGCGCGCAAGAAATCGGCGTAGCGGCGTTGGTGCGGGCACCTCGTCATCGTGGCAGGTTTTCTTATCTAAGAAGAGCCCGACCTCTGCGAAGCTCCGTCTGAATGCCGAAGAAATCGATCGCGACCGATGCCGCGCTGCCGAGCAAAGCTGCAATTCTTGCCTTCATCGCGGGCCAAAGGGAGGCCATCCGCGATGGAGAGGCGCCTTCCCGCAAGATCGGCAAGCGGGAAATCGCACGCGCTTTCGGCATCAAAGGCGATGCCAGGGTCGATCTGAAGCGATTGTTGCGAGAGTTGGAGCACGAAGGCGCTCTAGAGCGACGCGGCAAAATTGTCAGCAAGGCCGGCGCGCTGCCCGATATGATCGTCGCCGACATGGTGGGGCGGGATCGAGACGGCGAATTGATCGCAAAGCCCTCGGATTGGGACAGTGCCGAACAGGGCCCGGCACCCCGGATCCTGGTTCGCGGGCCGAGGGAACGCAGACCGGGGCAGCTTGCCCCCGGTGTCGGCGACCGGGCGCTGCTGCGTATCGAAACGGCATCCGGCGAAGATGCAGAGCCAGCCTACACGGGGCGCGTCGTCAAACTCCTTGCCAAGGCACGTCTTCGCGTCCTCGGGGTCATGCGGCTCGATCCGCGCACCGGAGCACGGGTCGTGCCGGTCGACAAGAAGAACTCGTCTTCGGAGTTCGCTGTGCCGGACGGAGACCGTGCAGGCGCCGAAGACGGTGAACTCGTGGCCGTAGAGCCGATCGGGCGCCCAAGAAACTACGGCCTGCAAGCGGTGCGAGTGGTAGAGCGGCTCGGCTCCACGCGCAGCGAGCATGCGGTTAGCACGATCGCGATCCTGACCCATGCGATCCCCTATGTGTTCAAGCCGGAGGTGATCGCCGAAGCCGAAAGCGTCAGGCCGGTTTCGCGGCATGGGCGCGAGGACTGGCGGGGGCTGCCGTTGGTGACCATCGACCCGCCGGATGCCAAGGACCACGATGACGCGGTGCATGCCTCTCCGGATGACGCAACGGACAATGTCGGCGGCTTCATCGTGACGGTAGCGATCGCGGATGTGGCTTGCTTGGTCGCGCCCGGCTCGGCCCTTGATCGGCAAGCGCTCGAGCGCGGCAACTCGGTTTATTTCCCGGATCGGGTCCTTCCCATGCTTCCGGAAAGGATTTCGACCGACCTCGGGTCTTTGCGGCCAGGGCTGGACCGCCCCGCGCTGGCGGTTCGCCTGGTGCTCGGATCAGACGGACGCAAAAGGCGCCACAGCTTCCACCGTGTGATGATGCGTTCCGCCGCTCGACTGAGTTACGCCCAGGCTCAGGAGGCAATCGATGGGCGGCCGGACGAAGTGGTCGCGCCGCTGCTCGATCCCGTCCTGAAGCCGCTGTGGGCGGCATTCCATGTTGCCGAGCGGGCGCGTCAGAGCCGTGCGCCCCTCGACTTCGACCTGCCCGAACGGAAGATCGTCCTGAACCGGGACGGTATGGTGGACAGGGTAGTCGTGCCGCCGAGGCTCGAGGCGCATCGGCTCATCGAGGAATTCATGATCCTGGCCAACGTGGCGGCTGCCGAGTCGCTCGAGGCCAGGCAACAGATGCTGGTCTACCGGGTCCACGACCAGCCCTCACTGACGAAGCTCAATGCCCTGCAAGAGTTTCTGCAATCGATCGATATCAAGTTTGCCAAGGGCCAGGTCTTGCGCCCCGCTCTGTTCAACGGCATCCTGGCCCATGTCAAAGGAACCGAACACGAACATCTGGTGAACGAAGTCGTGCTTCGTTCTCAGGCGCAGGCCGAGTATGCGATCGAGAATTACGGGCATTTCGGGCTGAACCTTCCCCGCTACGCGCATTTTACTTCCCCGATACGACGCTACGCCGACTTGATCGTGCATCGTGCATTGATCCGCGCTCTGTCTCTGGGAAGCGACGGGCTGCCAGATTACGATTCGAAGGAGATGGGCGAGATGGCGGCCCGGATCTCGGCCGCGGAACGTCGAGCCATGGCGGCCGAACGCGAAACCACGGACCGGCTTGTCGCGGCCTTTCTGGCCGACCGCATCGGCCATACTTTCTCGGCGCGAGTGTCCGGCGTCACGCGGTCTGGCTTTTTCGTCAAGCTGACCGAAACGGGGGCGGACGGCTTCGTTGCCGCGGCAACGCTTGGCGATGAGTATTTCAGCTACGAAGACGCTAGCCACGCCTTGGTCGGGACGCGTTCTGGCATGAGCTACAGGCTTGGCGACCGGATCGAAGTGAAGCTGATCGAGGCGGCGCCCCTGGCTGGAGCGCTGCGCTTCGAGGTCGTCGGCGGCGCAATGGCGCGCCGGCGCGGGCGCAACGGGCCAGGACCTCGGCGAGGTGGCGCAAGCAGCCGCCAGGGCAAAGGAAGCGATTCGGGCCTCGCCCCGGTGCAACGGAGATCCCACCGCGATCGCTGACCCCGACCGATTCGCGGCTATGCGATCTCCTTGACAACGCCCGGCGACCCATTACTCTCCAGAGCGGATGAAACGCGCGGCTGCGAGGCTCGCGCGACTTTTCGTTTCAGCTCTCAGCTTCGACTCCCGTCGGCATCGCGACGGGCTGCGCACGAGGACTTTAGCCATGGCCAAGGCCGCAACGATCAAGATCAAGCTCCTGTCGAGCGCCGACACAGGCTTCTTCTACGTCACGGAGAAGAACGCCCGCACCAAGACCGACAAGTTGTCGTTCAAGAAATACGACCCGGTTGTGCGTAAGCACGTAGACTTCAAGGAAACCAAGATCAAGTAACCGAGATTTACGCGATACGATGCAAAAAGCCGCCCTCAGGGCGGCTTTTTTCGGTCTTGTTCCTGCATTTTCGGTCTTGTTCTTGCAATCGAAGGGAATTGGTGGCCGGCCGGAGGTGGCATTCGAGGAGGCCACTCTAACCACTTCCGAACCGGCCGACCCCACGGACCCAGGAGATGCGGCGGACCTGAGCACTCCGTAGGGTATTCGAACGAAGTTACACCCTCTTTGTATCAGCCGGATGATACGAACCCGTTAAGGCTCTCACGCCCGGCGAAAAAATCCAGCCGTAGCGGATGGATCAAATTCACCGCAATCTACAACGCGCGACTTGCTTTGCAAAGCTGGATATTGAAAAGGCTCAGCAAATGGTCGTGCGTCCAGCGCCGATGGCGCTTGGCGGCGCACGGGACCGCGCCTCATGCAGCATCGGCGGATACGCGATTTCGGCCACCGTTCTTGGACCGGTAGAGGGCCTTGTCGGCCCGCTTGAGCAGGACATCGGCGTCGCGGTCGCGTCGGCGATCCGCAATGCCGATCGACACGGTGATCGGAATGTGCCGCGCTCCCTTGTCGATCGGGAACATGGCGGCATTGACGGTTTCCCGAATGCGCTCGGCGATCTTGGCGGCAACGTCGATGCTGGTCTCGGGCATGACGATGATAAACTCCTCGCCGCCCAGTCTGCAAAGCAGGTCGCCGGTCCGAATGACCGTCCTCACTCTCGACGCGAAGACCCTCAGAACCTCGTCGCCCGCCTCGTGACCGAATGTGTCGTTCACGGCCTTGAAATGATCGATGTCGAGAATCATCAGAGACAAAGGCCGGTTCCGCTCCGCGGCAGTCTCGATCAAAACGGGAAGTTTGGATTCGAAATACCGCCGGTTGTTCAAACCCGTAAGCGAATCGATGACGGCAAGCTGAATCGATTCCTGAAGGATCTCCCCCAGTCGGTCGGAATAGCGCTTTCGGCGGATTTGGATGCGAACCCGTGCGAGGAGTTCGTTACGGTCGACCGGACGGGCAAGACAATCGTTCACGCCGATGTCGAGCGCACGCAACATGCGGGATCGATCCTCGGCTTCCGTCAGCAGGAGAATCGGAACCTGGCGTGTGCGTTCGATTGAGCGCAGCTGACTGCACAGCCTCAGACCATCGTAGTCGCGAAGGCCCATGCTCACGATGATCAAGTCGTAGGCCCCCTCGGCAGCTTTGAACAGCGCCTCCTGCGGCTGCGTTTCGAGATCCACCACGTGACCTGACGACAGGGCCGACACCAGCCTTTCGGCCGAACTCCCCCGGTCGTCGATGAGCAAGATGCGGCCGTTCATGCCGTCATCGCTCGAAATGGTTGGCAGGGGTTGCAGCAGACCGAAGCTCGCAGACGTCGACGCGCGGTGGCGCAATTCATCGACGACGACCTTCAGCCGGGCGAGCGAGCGAACTCGTGCCACAAGGGCAATTTCATCCACGGGCTTGGTCAGAAAATCGTCGGCGCCGGCCTCCAGCCCTTTGACTCGATCGCCCGGCTGATCCAGCGCCGTGACGAGGACGACCGGGATATGCGATGTTTCCGGGTTCCCCTTGAGCCGACGACACACCTCGAACCCGTC
>JBBPYT010000131.1:0-2162 GCA_038199665.1 Hyphomicrobiales bacterium | reverse complement strand
GGCATCCCGATCTCAGGCGGCATGGATTCCTTCGCGCTGGCGGTCGCCAACCTGCTCGTCGGCAACGACGAGGGCGCGGCCGCGCTCGAGTGCGTCTTCATGGGGCCGGAACTCGAGTTCACGGCCGACGCGCTGGTGGCCATCACGGGTGCCGATCTCCCGCCGAAGCTCGACGGAGAGGCGCGGCCGAGCTGGACGGCCTTTCCGGTCAAGGCCGGGCAGGTTCTGTCTTTCGATCATCTCCGGCGCGGCGCCCGGGCTTATCTGGCGGTCTCCGGCGGCATCGACGTGCCGGTCGTGCTCGGCAGCCGCTCGACCTACCCGCTCGGCGCACTCGGCGGCTACGAGGGCAGGGCGCTGAAGGTGGGCGACGTAGTAGCGGTCGGGGCTTCGCCCTCTGCCGCGAGAGAGCGCAGCCTACCCGAGCCTTTGCGTCGTGGCACCGAGGCCAAGGTGCATTTGCGGGTGCTGCCGGGCCTCTATAGGCATCGCATCACCGAGGCGGCCGCCGACCGCTTCTTCTCGGACACCTGGAAGGTGGCCCCCGAGGCGGACCGGATCGGCTATCGGTTTCGTGGCGGCCACCCGCTGGAGTTCGTCGAACGGCGCCAGCCGTTCGGGGCAGGGTCGGACCCCAGCAACATCGTCGACAGCTGCTATCCCTACGGGTCGATCCAGGTGCCCGGCGGCACCGAGCCCATCGTGCTGCATCGCGATGCCGTCTCGGGCGGCGGCTATTTCATGCTCGGCACGGTGATCTCGGCCGACATGGACTATATCGGACAGCTCCAGCCGCATACGCCGATGCGCTTCGTACCGGTCGACATGAGCGAGGCCTTGGCGGCTCGCCGGGACCGCAGCGACATTCTGGCCAAGGTGCGTGCGCTGCTCGGATAGCTGTATGCGATGAATCGCGACCGAGACGGTCGCCCACGACGATTTGCCATCGAAGCGTCTGCGCTAAGTTGGGAGTCGAGGAGACGACCGCTCATGGGACAGATGATCGAAGGGGTTTGGCATCGCGAGGAGATCAGGCCTGCGGATGTCGGCGGCACCTTCGTCCGGCCGCAAACCTCGTTCAGGCACCGGATCGAGCCAGGCGGAGCCTTTCCGCCCGAACCCGGCCGCTACCATCTTTACGCCTCCCTGGCCTGTCCCTGGGCCCACCGCGCGTTGATATTCCGCAAGCTCAAGGGGTTGGAGCCGCTGGTCGGCCTCTCGGTCACCCATTGGCTCATGAGGGACGATGGCTGGACTTTCGAGGCTGGCGAAGGAGTGATCCCCGACCCTATGGGCGCGCACTGCCTGCACGAGGTTTATGCCCGATCCGATCGGCATTATTCCGGCCGGGTGACGGTGCCTGTGCTGTGGGACGGCGCGAGCAAGACCATCGTCAACAACGAATCCAGCGAAATCATCCGGCTGTTCAACGCCGCGTTCGATCAGTGCGGCGCCAATCCGGGAAACTACTATCCGGAACGGCAGCGCCAGCAGATCGACGCGGTGAACGCCCGCGTCTACGAAACTCTGAACAATGGCGTTTATCTCGCGGGTTTCGCGACCACGCAGCAAGCCTATGAGGCAGCCGTTCATCCTCTCTTCGAAACGCTGGATTGGCTGGAGCAGGTTCTGTCCCGATCAGAATTCGTGTGCGGGAAGGTTGCGACCGAGGCCGACTGGCGCCTGTTCACGACTTTGCTGCGGTTCGATGCCGTTTATCACGGCCATTTCAAATGCAATTTCAGGCGCATCGTTGATTACCCCAACCTATGGAGCTATACAAAGCGGCTGTATCATGTGCCGGGCGTGGCCGAGACGGTCGATTTCGTCCACATCAAGCGACATTATTACATGAGCCATCGCCACGTGAACCCGAGCGGCATTGTTCCCGCCGGTCCCGCCCTGATCTTCTGACGCCATGGCGAGGTTTATCTGCGTCCACCAGGTCTGATTTGCTGCCACGAGCCGGCGCAGGATGACCTCTGGGGCGGAGACTAGTGGTCCAAATCTGACACTTGGTACCCAGGAGGCGCGGCCGGTGCCGACCCTACTCGGACCTTCAGAAGGTCTGCTTGCTGGCAGCTTTCTAGAGCGTGATGGCGCTGATGTGAATCGGGGTTCCCAACTTGGTCGGTTTCTGATTCATGGAATGATCTGGGTTG
>JBBPYT010000130.1:0-3070 GCA_038199665.1 Hyphomicrobiales bacterium | reverse complement strand
GGTAGGCATATTGCATCGATTTCTCGACCGCCTGCTTGGCGATCCTGATCGTGTTCTTGCGACGACCGTAGAAGCCTTTGGCGGCCTCGAGGGTCTTCTTGTGCTTGGCGTGGGATGTCACGCCGCGTTTGACGCGAGACATGGATGATCTTTCTTCCAGAAATTGAAGGAGGGAGGACGGAGCCGGGTTCAGCCGTTCGGCAAGAAATACTTCTTGATATTGTCGCCGTCGCTCTTGAACAGCACGCTGGTGCCGCGCAGATTGCGGATCTGCTTGTTGGTCCTCTTGATCATGCCATGCCGCTTGCCGGCTTGTGCGTAAAGCACCTTGCCGGTGCCGGTGACTTTGAAGCGCTTCTTGGCGCCGGATTTGGTTTTCAATTTGGGCATTTGGCTCTCGATGGTACGGTATCGTTCCGGAGCGATCCGGGCCGATCCGACTTGGCTGTGGACGAGCAAAGATGCCGCCACGGCAGCCCTGGCAGGCCGGACGGTTCAAGGCGCGCCTTATGGCGCAAAAAGGCGGCCGGAGCAAACCTTTTCCTGCGAGTCGCGTCTCGAACGTTGACGCCGGCCGGCTGTCTTGCCTATAAGGGCGGCTTCGCGGCGCCCGGGCGCCGTTTTCGGATGCGTGGTGGACCGGTTACGGCGCCGCCTTTCCTTCAGGAACAAGCAATGGCGAATACCTCCTCGGCCAAGAAGGCCGTCCGCAAACTCGCACGCCGCACACGCGTCAACCGCATGCGCCGGAGCGCGATGCGCACGCAGCTTCGCAAGGTCGAGGAAGCGATCGCGAGCGGCGACGCCGCCGTGGCGACCGCCGTCCTCTCGGCCACGGAGTCGATCGTGATGCGCTCGGCCCAGAAGGGCATTGTCCACAAGAATACCGCATCCCGAAAAGTGTCGCGATTGTCGACGCGAGTGAAAGCGCTGAGCGCCGCAGCAACCTGAACGCTCGCTTCAGGTTCGATCAAGAGTCCCATCGTTCCGGCAGGATTCAGCCTCGCCCCTTCGGGCGCGGGGAAGTTTGCGCATCATCCACGTGCGTAGACGGCAAGCGGGCTCCTGATCGGCACTAACCCGTTGCGACCGCTCTCCCTTTGCGACACACTTGCGACCAACAAGGGGGGATCGCGTGTTTCAACAAACTCTGACGCCCGTCGGCGACAATCTCTTCCTGTCATTCCTCGTAGCGGCAATGCCGATCGTGACCGTGCTCGTCCTGCTCGGCATATTGCGCCGGCCGGCCTGGCAGGCCTCGGCAGCCGGCCTGCTCGTCGCACTCGTGCTGGCCACCACCGTATGGACCATGCCCGTGGGCCTCGCTGCCGATGCCGCCGCGAACGGCGTCGTTTTCGCGCTCTGGCCGGTCATGTGGATCGTCGTCAATGCGCTGCTGCTTTATAACGTCGCCGTGGCTTCGGGACGCTTCGAGAATTTTCGCGGCTGGCTGCTCGAGCACCTTCCGGATGATCGGCGGGTCGTGTTGGTCGTCATCGGCTTCTGCTTCGGCGCATTGCTCGAAGGCATTGCGGGCTTCGGAACGCCGATCGCCATCACCAGCGCGCTGCTGATCCTGGTCGGCTTCGCGCCGATCGAAGCACTGACCTTCACCTTGATCTTCAACACGGCCCCGGTTGCCTTCGGGGCCCTCGGGGTGCCGATCACGGTGCTGGGGCAGGTCACGCATCTTTCCGACGCGACGCTCGGCGCCATGGTTGGGCGACAACTGCCGTTCTTCGCCCTTCTGCTGCCCTTCTACGTCATGGGGATCTATGGCGGGCGGCGGTCGGTGGCGGCGCTCTGGCCCGTTCTGCTGATCGCGGGCGCATCCTTCGCCATCGTTCAGTTCGTGTCCTCCAACTTCATCGATTACAAGCTCACCGACGTTCTGGCGTCGCTAGGCTCTCTGGCCATGACGTTGCTGTTTCTGCGCGTTTGGCGCCCGGCCCCCGATCCGGCCTATGCGATCGGCGGGGTCAAAACCGCCGTCGCCGGGCGCGCCTCCGCGACATGGAACGGCTGGGTTCCCTGGCTCGTGGTCTCTGCGGTGGTGATCATCTGGACCTCGCTCAAGATCTTCCTCATCGGCGACACCAAGATCCCGTGGCCCGGCCTGCACAACGCCGTCTCGATCACGCTCTACGACAACAAGCCCTATGCCGCCATTTGGGACTTTCAACCGCTCGCCACCGGAACCGCTATTCTGGTCGCGACCCTCATCACCTCGGCGATCGTCGGCATCGGCGCGCGAGACCTCATCAAGGCCATCGGCACGACCTGGGAGCAGAGCCGGATCGCCATCCTGACCGTGGCGCTGATTATCGGTCTCGCCTATCTGATGAACTATTCGGGCATGAACTACACGCTCGGCAAGGCGGTCGCCTCCGTGGGCGTGTTCTTCCCGCTGGTGTCGGCATTCCTGGGCTGGATCGCGGTGTTCCTGTCAGGCAGCGACACATCCGGAAATGCTCTCTTCGGCAACCTGCAGGTCGTCGCGGCCAATCAGCTCGGGCTCAACCCCGTGCTGATCGCGGCCACCAATTCGTCGGGCGGCGTCATGGGCAAGATGATTTCGCCCCAGAACATCGCCACGGGCGTTTCGGTCACCGATCTCAAGGGACAGGAGGGCGTGGTCTTCGCCCGGACCTTCGTGCACAGCGTCATCCTGACGATCCTGCTCGGGCTTCTCGTTGTGGCCCAGCAGTACCTCTTCCCCTGGATCATCCCGAGCTGAGGAGCCAAGACGCCGTCCCCCAGGAAGGACGAAACATCCGCATGAGTTGCGCTGTCGGCAAAGAGGTCGCTCCGAGGATCGTATCGCCCTGCAGGATGACGCTGTTTTCGCGGCCTTCGTCAGCCTGTTCGGCCCTTGCACCGGTCATGCGAGCGCACCTGGGCTTCGGCTACGACGCGATCGGCTATGCGACGGGATCGGCGCGGGCATCGTTGATGGTCGCCGCACTGGCGGCCGGGATCGTGGCACCCTTGATCGGGCCGCTTCGGGTAATCCTAATGGTCCGCCACCTTGAGCGCGCAGAAGCCATCTCGCGAATGCCGGAGACTCCAG
>JBBPYT010000129.1:0-11679 GCA_038199665.1 Hyphomicrobiales bacterium | reverse complement strand
TTGCGACCAGGATCGGTTCGGCGTGCCACATGATCGCCCATGCCGGAAGGCTGATCAGAACTGCGCTCCAAAACCCCTGTCGTACAGTCCGTCGCACATCGCGGACCGAATGGCGATGCCGCCCGAGCGTGATGGCAATCATGGGCATGGTTGCGGAGACGAGACCCATGCAGAAGTTCATCAGGGATTGATAGAGACTTGCCGCCAACACAGCCGCCGCGAGTTCATCCGCACCTAGCCTTCCGATCAGCACCATATTGGTGGCCGTGATGGCGACCTGAGCTAAGTTGGTGAAAATCAGCGGCCAGCCGAGAGCCAACGTCGAACGGATCTCCGAGGCCCACAGGTTTTGAACCCGCCCGGTGCAGAGTGTCAGGTCAGCCTCCGGACCCGTCTGAGATGTAGAGTTCAAAACCTGACCCTTAGCTCGGACGCGCATGAAAGGCTTCCGCAGGCTGAGGACATAACCTATTCGGCCCCGGGGCACGGGCTCGATTCGCCCATCAGTCGCAGCTTCGACAATGCCCGCGAATTCCGACCAAGGATGGGCGGTTGGCGTCTCGAGCGGAGTCAAGCCCAGAGGAGGATGGGGGCGGTGGTCGGCGCACGATGTGCAGTTCTGGACCGGTAGGCTCAACGACGTTGACCGTGTGCACCGACCCGGCTCGCGCAGGCGGGAATGTGTATCGTATCCAAAATTGTATGCAAAGAGGCATGGGATTTTGAGCACACTCATCGGTTTTTGTTGACATTGGCTAAAACTTCGATCTCTATGAGAAAAGGGAGCGAACCTTTATTGGCTCCCGAAAATCAGAATTCCTGGGAGGGAAGCGCGATGATGAACCAACGAGGGGCAGTAAGGCCGATGTTGTTGTGTGCGGCATCGGTTTTGGCGTTGATGCTGTCAGGTGCAATGTCTGCCCAAGCCGCCAACAAGGAGCTGAAGATTGGCTTCGTCGGCGTCACCAGCGGGCCTGCTGCAGCCTGGGGCACTTCCAATGTGCGTTCGATGCAAACACGCGCGGCTTGGCTGAACGAGATTGGCGGCGTCAAGATCGGCGATGATACCTATGACATCAAGATCATCACCTTCGACGATCAGAAGGACCCCAAGCGAGCCATCGAGGGTATGGAGACTATGGCGCAGGAAGGCATCCATTATGTCGTCGGGCCGAACGTGGACGACGGCGCGGCGGCTGTGCGTCCCGTCGCCGAATCCAAGGGGATCATCTACGTTCCTTATGCGTTTCCGAAGTCGCTGTACGTAAAGCCTGCGTCCAACGCGATCCTCGGCATGATCGCGAACTACCAGTCGGGCCCCGCCATCTACAAATATCTGCGGGACAGTAAGGGTGTGAAGACCGTGGCCTTCGTTGCGGCCAATGAGTCCGACCCGCTCAGTCAGCGTGAAAGCGGCGTGGCCGCCGCCAAGGCCCTGGGGCTTCAGATCCTCGCCGATACGGACACCTATCAGAACGATACGCGCGACTTCACGCCCGTGCTGACGCCCATCGTCAAACTGAAACCGGACCTGCTTGTTCTCTCCGGCGTTGCCCCAGCCAACGCGCCGCTGCTGATCCGTGCCGCCAGGGAACTCGGCTACGAGGGCCTGATGTCGGCCGAGACCGCGCAGGACGCAAAGGTGCTGGAAGAAGGAGCGGGGGAACTTGCCAACGGCTTCATCTCCGTGGGCGGCGCCTCGACCCCGGAAATCCGTTCAAAGACGATGGACGAGTTCATCGCGCGCTACACCAAGATGTTCGGCGAATACAACGACGAATCGAACACGAAAGTCTACGCGCTTGAATATATCCTGGACACCCTGAAGGCGGATCCAAAAGCGATCGACGACGTGGTCGAATTCAAGAAGGCTATAGATACGTTCTCGGCACCGAACCCGTTCCTCAAAGGGAACGCGCAACTTCGCTACGTGGGCATGTCGTCTTTTGACCAGAAACGGCAGATGTCGGTTCCGTTGGTCGTAACCGAATACCGGGACGGCAAGTTTCAGACCCTGTTTGTCGGCGAAGTTGACTAGAGCGTGATGACTGCCGCAAGTCCCGCTTCAGCCTGAACGTCGCAACGGTTCAACTGCTCGGATTGCTAACTCATCGTGCTCTAGAGCAGTATCGTTTCAAGTGGGAGCGCTTGTGGCGCGTCAAACGGAAAAGCTGGTCGTCTGTTTAGTCTAGGCAAGATCGGCAATCGCAGGTCCTGCCGCTGAAGCGATCGACACCTGCCTTGGAGCTCGATGAGTAAGCCGCTTGCCCTCGCGTCGCTTGTGGGCCACGGCGTCTTTGCGGAACGATTCGGCGGAACCTTCCGGTTAGACGGTTGTGCCGAGAGCCCTGTCGTTTTCTCCGCCCGCCAAACCCGTAAGTCATGGCAGCGGTCCCGAGGTTCGGGAACGGACCAACCGGAGCAATTCATGGCCCAGGTCATCATCAACGGGCTGTATCTTGGCGCTCAATACGCCCTGATCGCGCTTGGCCTCACGCTGATCTTCGCGCTGATGAACGTGCTGAACTTCGCACACGGACAGATGTACGTGCTGGGCGGCTTCATCACCTATACGGTGTACGGCCGGTTGCACCTGCCCTTCGTTCTAGCGCTCCTGTGCTCGGCCGTGACGCTCGCGGTGGTAGGTGCGCTGTTCGAACAGTTGCTGTTCCGGACCGTGATCCGACGAAGTTTCCGCGAGGAAAGCACCATGCTGCTGGCCGCAGGAACTGCCTTTTTCCTCGACGCGGTGATTCTGCTGCTGTTCGGCGAAAAGCAGCGGGGCGTGCCGAAGATCGTCCACGGTGTCCTGAACGTCGATTGGTTGATCATGCCCTACGACAAGATCCTGGTCGGCTTCCTGGCCTTTCTCATCATCGCGGCTTTCATGGCCTTTATGCAGTACAGCAAACCCGGCCGGGCCATGCGGGCGCTGGCGCAGGACCGCATGGCGGCGCAGCTGATGGGGGTGCAGGTCGATCGCTATTCGATGATCGGCTTCGCGCTCGGCGCCATGCTTGCCGGGCTGGTGGGGGGGCTGTTGGTCGCCATCACTGGGGTGAATTCCGGCATCGGCGGACCGATTTCGATCAAGGCATTCATGATGGTGATGATTGGGGGCGCCGGCGTGGTGGGGGGCGCCATCGCGGGCGGCTTCATTCTCGGCATGCTGGAGTCGGTCGGCCTGTCCGTCCTGCACGCCTATGGCGACATTACCTATCTCGCGATCTTTGCCGCCTTGATGGTGTTTTTGAGCATTCGCCCGAACGGCCTGATGGGCAAGCCCTGGGGATAGCGAATGATGAATCCTCGATTGAAATACGTGGCCCCGGCGGTTTTCCTGGTCGCTGTGTTCGTTGGCGTACCATGGATGATCACGGCTACCGGACGTAGTGACCTTTACTACACCTTGACCTCCGTCGCGCTGCTCAGCATCGCCAGTGCGGGGGTCTGGGTCACTTTCTACATAGGCCGCATCAATATCGGGCAAGGCGCTTATGCGCTGGCCGGCGGATATGTCTCGGCCGTCCTGGTGACCGCCTACGGCGTGTCTTTCTGGCTCAGCCTGCCGCTGGCGGGCCTGTTCTGCGCGGGGGTCAGCATTCTGATCGGTTTGCCGATTTTGCGCCTTCGCGGCGTGTATTTCGCCATGGTGACACTGGTGCTGACCGAGGTGGCACGCCTGACCGCGCTGGCTTTGCCCATGACCCAGGGTGCCAGAGGGATTACGAATATTCCGCCCCCCGACGCGATCACCCTTTTCGGTGTCACGCTCGTGCCGGATTTCGCAAAGCTGGCCAACCCGCGGCAAGCCTTTTATCTCGTTGCCGCAGCCCTCATGGTGGTGTGTTTCGCAGGCGTCTATCGGCTCGTACATTCGCGCTTCGGTCAATTGTGCCAGTCGCTCCAGCAGAACGAGGAACTGGCCTCGTCCATTGGCGTGAACGTGGCCGCGTTGCGCGTCATTGCCTACGCTATCTCATCCTTTCTAGGCGGCATCGGCGGCGCCATGTTCGTGGCGATCTCCCAATCCATCTATCCGTCGAGCTTTTCCGTGAACGACAGCGTCAACTTCATGTTGAACTGCTTTCTCGGCGGGCTCGGCTTCGTGTTCGGGCCGATCGTCGGCACCTTCGTGCTGTATTTCGGTTGGGACTTCCTGTTCCGGACCGGCCAATTCCAGCTGCTCATCTTTTCGACGATCTTGATCACGCTGATGCTGGTGCTGCCGAACGGCATCCTGAGCGTGCGCCCGTTCGGCAAAAGGGGGAGCTGATGGCGGACCTCCTGCGAGTGACTGACTTGACCAAACGCTTTGGCGGCTTGGTCGCCGTCAATGCGGTCTCATTTGCAGTGCAGGAACGCGAGATCCTGTCGGTCATCGGGCCGAACGGCGCGGGTAAATCGACTCTGTTCAAGTTGATCGGCTCCTTCCTCGCCCCGACGAGCGGGGAAGTCCTGTTCAGGGGCGAGCGCATCTCGGGGCTCGCTCCGCACATCGTGGCCCGCAAGGGTGTCGTCAGGACGTTCCAGGAGACGACCATCTTCAAGGGAATGAGTGTCCGAGACAACGTGATCATCGCCCACCATCTGCGTTCGAAGGCGAGCTTGGCGGGATTCTACCTGGGGTCTGCTGCCGCCAAGAGCGACGAAAGAGAGTTTTCTCGCTCCGCCGAAGAGATACTTGGGTTTCTCGATCTGAAGGGTATCGCGGGGGAACTCGCCAGCAACCTGCCGCAAGGTCATCTGCGGGCGCTTGGCATTGCCATCGGGCTCGCGACCGACCCCAAGCTTCTGCTGCTCGACGAGCCATTCGCAGGCATGAACCATGACGAAACCCGGCATGCGGTCGAAATGGTCCAGGCCGTCCGGGCGCGGGGCGTCACCATCCTGCTGGTCGAGCACGACATGCCCGCCGTGATGAAGATCTCCGACCGCATCGTCGTATTGAATTTCGGGCAGAAGATCGCTGAAGGAACGCCTGCCGAGATCCAGAGGAACGACAAAGTGATCGAGGCCTATTTGGGCAGCGCTGATGAAGCGATCGGACTATAGCCGATGACCAACCTCCTCGAATTTTCCGATGTTGAACTCTATTATGATCATGTCTACGCGCTAAAGGGCGTGTCGCTTGACGTAAGCGAAGGGGAGACCGTCGCTCTGATCGGCGCGAACGGCGCCGGCAAATCATCCATCCTTCGCGCCATCACGGGCCTGAGGCGGATCCGCAAGGGCGAGATCCATTTTCGAGGTCGACGGATCGACGGACTCTCCCCCGACGAGTTGGTGAGGATGGGAATCGCCATGGTTCCGGAAGGGCGCCATGTCTTCCCCTACATGTCTGTGAAGGACAACCTCCTGATGGGCGCTTTCACCCGCGCCAGCAAGGCCGAGATCGCCTCGACCCTCGCCATGATCCTCGACCGCTTCCCGCGTCTGAAAGAACGCTACTCGCAGGCTGCCGGCACAATGAGCGGCGGCGAGCAGCAGATGTTGGTCATCGGCCGAGCCATGATGAGCAAGCCTATCCTGCTGCTGCTCGACGAACCTTCGCTCGGCATTGCCCCGAAACTGGTACAGGATATTGCGCGCTCGATCGTCGCCATCAACCGCGACGAAAAGGTCAGCGTGTTGCTGGTTGAGCAGAATTCGCGCATGGCGCTGAAGATCTCGCAGCGCGCCTATGCAATGAGCACAGGATCTGTCGCGCTTTCCGGGCATTCAACGGAGCTTCTCAATGATGAGAGGATCAAGGCCCTGTACCTCGGTGGGGAATTGTAGGAGCGTCTTTTGTGTTGCAGCATCTCGACGGCCGAAGCGGTCGCCTTTCCGACAAATAAGAGCCTTGAATCTTGGGACAAGTTGCTATGCGCGTACTCGTGATCAACCCAAATACCACCGCGTCCATGACCCGGAAGATCGGCGCGGCCGCCAAGGCCGTAGCTTCTCCCGGCACCGAGATCACGGCCGTCAACCCGGAGTTCGGGCCACCCAGCATCGAGGGCTATTTCGACGAGGTGTTCTCCATTCCCGGACTGATAGCCGAGATGCGCAAGGCACCAGCAGCCGATGCTGTCGTGATTGCCTGTTTCGACGATACGGGATTGGACGCCGCTCGCTGCATCTCCGAGGCTCCCGTGATCGGCATCGGTGAAGCCGCTTTCCACATGGCAAGCCTCATCGCCGGCAGATTCAGCGTCGTCACTACCCTGTCGCGCTCCGTCCCTGCGATCGAGCACAACCTTGCCAAATACGGGCTGGCCACTCGATGCGCCAAGGTACGCGCTTCCGATTTCCCGGTCCTCGACCTGGAACGGCCGGGATCGATGGCGCGAACACGCATTTCGGAGGAGATTGAGCGGGCCATCAACGACGACGGGGCCGAGGCCATCGTGCTTGGATGCGCCGGTATGGCCGACTTGTCCTTGCTTCTGTCGCTCGAACACGACATTCCCGTGGTGGACGGCGTGTCCTGTGCGGTGAAGCTGGCCGAAAGCCTTGTCGGCTTAGGATTGAAGACATCCAAGCGGGGAGGCTATGCGCTCCCGCGGGCCAAAACGTTCTCCGGCCTATTTACACCGTTTTCCCCGATCGAAGCAGAGGCCAGCGGCGCGACGCGGGCGAGCATCACCCTGCGCTGATCTGTGTCTCCAGCGCGACCTTGCCGAAGCCGAAAGCGGCCCAATACTGCGAATCAGCGCGAAACCACCGTATGGATGCTGTAGCGTTTCGAGGAATGCAGCCTCCCTCAACCAAAGTGTTCTCATGGCCCTAACCGGTAACATCAATCAGGTGGAAGCGAAGCAGGCCGTGCGGTGGTCAGCAATCTACGACAAGCTGAAAAGTGCAATCCTGTCGCATCGCCTGACGCCCGGCACGAAGCTGCCCGAAGACGAACTCGCCGCCATCTACTCGGTCAGCCGCACGGTGATCCGATCAGCCCTACAAGGTCTGGCGCATGATAGGCTGGTGCGGCTCGAGCTCAATCGTGGTGCATTCGTTGCGCAGCCTTCGCAGAAGGAGGCGCGGGAAGTGTTCGAGGTTCGCGCTCTCGTCGAGCCGAGAGCGGCCGCGCTTGCCGCCGAACGTGCGACTAAGGCCGATGAAACCCGACTGCGGCTTCATCTGGAAGAAGAGCACAAGGCAGTGCGCGCTGGACGCGACGGTGATGCCATCATGCTCTCGGGCCGCTTCCACGTCGCCGTCGCCGAGATCGCGGAACACCTGATCCTTTGCGAATTCATTGCGGAGCTGGTGAGCCGATCCTCGCTCATCATCGCGCTTTATTGGGGCCGGCGCGAGATGACCTGCGAGAGCCACGCGCATCTTGCGTTGCTTGAAGCGATCGCGGCGAACCAGCCGAGAAAAGCGTCAGAGCTGATGAACAGCCACCTCGTCGATCTGCTCTCAGGCCTAGATCTGGCGCTTGGGGAGAAAGCTCCGCAAAGCCTTTCAGACATCTTGCGCTGATAGAAATCAATTTGTTGGGAGGTTCAGGTGCATTGCCTTGTCTATGCTCGACTATGGATTCCATCAACGGGTAGCCGTGATGCTCAGCATAAACCCATATTGCGTGTGAGCGCTCAAAAACATCGACAACTCAGCCAGCCAGAACGCAGATCTGACCCAAAATCCGAAATTGCGAATTCATCGCAGCTTCACTAAACCTACTCAACGTGGAGGAATTTAGCCGTGAAGACCGCTTTCAATACGCTGATCATGGGTGCCTCTTATGGCTCGCTCTTGGCAACCAAACTGCTGCTCGCGGGGCACGACGTCAAGTTGGTCTGCCTCCCCGCCGAGGCGGAAATGATCAACCAGAAAGGCACCCGCGTGCGTCTGCCGATCCGTGGCAGGGAGGATCCTGTTGAGATCGATTCGCGCAAATTGCGAGGCGCCTTGTCGGCCGATGTGCCGGGGTCCGTCGATCCGGCCGACTACGATCTGGTGGCGCTGGCTATGCAGGAGCCGCAATACGGCGCCAGCGGTGTCCGCGAACTGCTGGACGCGGTGGCCAAGGCCAAGGTGCCCTGCATGTCTGTCATGAACATGCCGCCCCTGCCATACCTCGACCGGGTCCCCGGCCTTTCGACCGACTCTGTTAAATCCTGCTACACCGATCCGACCGTGTGGAAGAATTTCGATCCCGCGCTGATGACCTTGTGTAGCCCGGACCCGCAGGCCTTCCGACCGCCCGAGGAACCGGTGAACGTACTGCAGGTCACGTTGCCGACCAATTTCAAGGTGGCACGGTTCGATTCGGACGAGCACACTGCCATGCTGCGTCGGATGCAGACAGATATCGAAGCGGTGCGGTATGATGCGGACGGCGGCCGGGTCGAGTTGCCCGTCAAGCTCAAGGTGCATGACAGCGTCTTCGTGCCGCTGGCCAAATGGGCCATGCTGCTGACGGGCAACTATCGCTGCGTCCGGAAGGAAGGGCCTCGTTCCATCAAGGAGGCCGTGCACACAGACATCGAAGAATCGCGGTCGGTCTACCATTGGGTGCAGGACGTGTGCATCGCGCTGGGCGCGTCCCCGGAGGATCTGGTTCCGTTCGAGAAGTACGCCGCCGCAGCTGAAGGGCTCTCGCGCCCCTCCTCGGCCGCCCGGGCCCTTTTCGCCGGCGCGCCCAATATCGAGCGGGTGGACCGGCTGGTGCAAGGCATCGCGGCGCAGAAGGGGATGCGGAATACGGTCGTTGACGAGACAGTTGCTTTGGTGAACGCGCGGCTGTTCGCAAATCGGAAGGAGGCGGCCTGAGGGGACGAGGAAGTACCGATCGTGCAGCGGCAAAGCCAGAAATTCATCGAAAAAACAAACAACTGGGTGATTCGGGCGCGATCGAGCCCGATCACGCCAAATAACCTCCTAGCGCTCACGCGCCTGTTCGCGGCCTGATCGGCTTGCTCCAGGGAGCCTGCTGCACCGCCGCCGGTAGCAGGCTCAGGATCTCACAGCTCGCTGAGCCAGAAAATCCGGCGGTTCGAGCAAGAGCTGTAGGCCGCCGTGTCGAGCCGGCTCAGCCGGCGGGTGCGGCTCACGGCTGCGGGCGCCGTCTTCCTGGACCAGGCACGCGTCATCCTTATCAGCCCCGACACGAAAATAGCGCAGGCACCGGCACCGGCGCCGGACCTGCGCTGGCCCGCATGATCATCTCATGGTCGAGCGTGATGCTCGAACCGGGGAGCGGCTTGTGCTCGATCCGCGCCGCGACGAGTTCGACATCACGGCGCAAAAAAAAAACGCGTCAATCGAGATCACGAACGATGCGAAATCCGTTTGCATAGTAGCGGACGTCAGCGTCGTACCTGAAGCGCGCGAACGGTTTGACGTAAGCTGAGGTGCTATCGAAGGACCCGCCTCGCAATACCCGTTGCGCGCAGTTTTCGCTTTCCCAGGCCGATCCGCCGTCAGGGGCTCCCCGATAGCTCTCGTGCCAGCAGTCCTCAACCCATTCGGCGGCGTTTCCCGCCATGTCGAACAAGCCAAAGCGATTGGGGGGGAAGTGTCCTACGGGTAAAGTCTGCCGGATCATCACCGCTTGGCAATCCCGGCAATTGGCCTTGCTGGTGCCCACGGTGGTGCCCCAGGCGAAGGCCGAGGTAGTACCACCCCGCGCGCCATATTCCCACTCTGCTTCGCTAGGAAGCCGGTACTTGCGCCCGGTCTTCTGGGCCAGCCACAGCACATATTCTTTTGCGTCCAGCCAGCTGACGTTAACAGCGGGTCGTTCGTTGTCGTTGCCCTGGCTCGGAACGTCAGGACGGTATTTGCATCCTAAACCGGAGAAGCAAAGCTCCCAGTCATGAAGCGTAATCTCGTAGCGCGACATCGCAAAAGGACGAGGGATCGTGACGCGATGAACGGGTCTGTCAAAGGGCGTCGATCCGGCACCCATCTCGAAGTGGCCGCCCGGCAGGATGGTCAGCTCCGGACAGTCAGCGCAATCACGGAAAATGGCGGCCAAATTTTTGCCGCTTGTGCCGGGATTCGGAGGAGGCAAATTTGGAGCAGATCCCTGCTGATGCGACGGCGTCGCCGATGGATTTTCGTGATTTTGAGATTAGACACGCGGCTGCGTAGCACCCGGCAGCAGACTGGATCGGGTAGCTCCATCCACGACGGACGTGGGTACCTTGCCAAAATAGAATTCTTTGGCAAGGGATGAGGATACCCAGGGAATCTGTTTGCCCTCCGATGCATGCGACACGCCGACTCGAGTGCGCGTCAAAATCTCCTCGGCACTGAGGCCAGGCGTTCGCAATTGCCTGAGTAACTCGTTCATGAACATACCGCTGTTGCGGGTGTCGTCAGAGCTGACCTTGCCTGGAGTGATCGCGTAGAGGGCGAGGGTACCCTCGGTCACATTGAGATCAGCAAGACCCGCCGAAAACGCCCGAAATCGGCCCTCGTATGCGTTAGTCCGAGCGGCATCGACAATGATAATTTTGACGTCCGCGCCCCACCTATTCATTATTTGCAGAACCGCATCGATACTGGTCCCCTCCCGACCGACATCTTCCTCTGATTCAATTCGCGAGTCGATCGGCATCAAAAAACTCTGCCCGCCAAACTGAATGCCGATACCATTGAAGTATATAAGAGCCGTAGCTCCTGGGCCAAGTTTTGCGACGAAATCAACAAATGCACGAAGCATCTCGGCTTTGCTTGCATCTTCGACCAACGCAACTTCAAATCTGTCACGCTTCAGCTCGTCTGTCAGGAGATGCGCGTCGCGAGAGGCGGTACCAACCTGAGAGTTAGTACCCGGATATCGGACATTTGCGATAACCAAGGCGACGCGCTTGGCTCCTCCGGCTACATCTGAAGGCAGTGCGGATCTACCAAACAACGTGAATGAAAGAGCCAGCATAAAGGCGACCAGCGTCCGCGATGTGCAACCTTGCCCTATTCCTTTCGTGATGAACGTCAACATGAAGGCCTCTACGAGTTAGTTGCTGCAAAATTTGTTGCTTACATTATAAGTTAAGTTGGCCTATTATTCCTAGCCACTAAGGTTAAAGACGGGAGGATATGCGGGATTCAACAAATGTTTGGAACATCTTTCCGAGCAAAATGAACTATCCGGAAGTGTTCGCAGGTCGTGATCTGGGCCGGAGTGTCTGTCCCGGAATTGGGATTGATTGGCCGGGACCGTTGATTCCAGGGGTGTCGAAGGCCTCCAATGAAACCGCGATGTGGACCCCGTTACCCGGCGGCAGCATAGCTGCGAAGGATTGCGTTACGAAACCAATTTGACCGACGCCAAATAGGCTCTCATCGAGTTGTTCATGCCCGCCCCGGTTCGCCTTGGCCGACCTCCGACGGGTCGATGAGCGGAATTCCGAACGGCATCTTCTACGTCCGGCGGGGCGGCATCGCCCGGCCGCTGATGCCCAAGCAGCGTCTTGCAAAATCGGGTTGATCGAGAAACGTCAACAATTGCAATGAGATAGCATAAGACATCAGGTGAACGTCTTCCCAGTAATTCTAAATGGGAATACCATGGGAAGATTGATGTGAGCTTTTCTGCCTCGACTTATGATCGTTCGCGCGGCACTCCCTGCCGGCGGAATAGGACGAGAGGTCAACCGCCGACCGGCCGCGATCCCATCATCGGTCAGTCGGAGCCGAGGCCGTCGCGCTCGCAGGCTATACGCATGGTGATGCGAGCTG
>JBBPYT010000128.1:0-6447 GCA_038199665.1 Hyphomicrobiales bacterium | reverse complement strand
CGTGCAGCAGATGGTGGCGATTGCGCGCGCGGTGTCGTTCGAAGCGAAGCTCGTGATCATGGATGAGGCCACCTCCTCCCTCGACGAGCACGAAGTCCAGGTGCTGTTTCAAACCATCCGCCGGCTCAAATCCCAAGGCGTTTCGGTGGTGTTCGTGAGCCACAAGCTCGACGAACTCTATCAGGTCTGCGACCGCGTGACGGTGATGCGCGACGGCTGCACCGTTGCGGTCGCGGCCATGGCGGAGATGACCAAGCTGCAACTCGTCGCCAGCATGCTGGGAAGGGATCTGGCCGAGGTCCGCCGCAAGGGCGCCACAGCGTTCTCGGGCGAGGCTCACGCCGTGGGGGAAGAGATCCTCCGCGCGACGGGGCTCGAGGTCGGCCGCAGGGTCAGCCACGCGGATCTCTCGATCCGGAAGGGCGAGATCGTTGGGCTAGCCGGCCTTCTGGGCTCCGGCCGGACCGAAACGGCGCGCGCCATCTTCGCCGCCGATCCGCACGAACGGGGCGATATCGTCTACATGGGCCGCAAAGCCGGCTTCAAGCAGCCCACCGATGCCATCGCGGCCGGCATCGGCTTCTGTTCCGAGGACCGGAAGCACGAGGGCATCATCCCGGGCATGTCGGTCCGGGAGAACCTCACTCTGGCGCTGCTGCCGGCGCTGTCGCGCTCCGGCGTAGTCGACGAGGCGCGACAGCGCAGTGTCGTGGATCGCTTCATCAGGGACATCGGAATCAAGTGCGCCAGCCCCGAACAGCCGATCCGCGAGCTGTCGGGCGGCAACCAGCAGAAAGTGCTGCTGGCCCGCTGGCTCTGCATGAACCCCAAGCTGCTGATCTTCGACGAACCGACGCGCGGCATCGATGTCGGGGCCAAGGCTGAGATCCAGCGCCTCATCCGAACGCTCGCCGAGGAAGGGCTAGGCGTGCTGATGATCTCGTCCGAGATCGAAGAGATCGTCGAAGGCGCCGACCGGGTCTTCGTGCTGCGGGACGGCAAGACGGTCGCGGAACTCGGCCGAGGTGAGATCAGCGAACCGGCCCTGATGGACGCCATGGCGCACGGAGAGAGCGCATGACCGCGAACCTCGACCGGCCGCTGGCGCCGACCCCGGGGCAGCGCATTCTCAACACATCCGGCCTGGGACAGGGCGTCGTCAGGCCGATCGCCCTGCTCAAGCGTTTCGGCACGCTCATCGCGCTTCTGCTGCTGGTCCTGTTCAACCTCGCCGTAACGCCGCATTTCGCCACCATGCAGACCTTGTCGGTGAACCTCACCCAGGTTTGTACGATCGTCATCGTCGGCGTCGGAATGACGCTGGTGATCGCCACCGGCGGAATAGACCTTTCGGTCGGCTCGCTCATGGCCATCGCCGGCGCACTGTCGCCCGGCTTCTTCACCGGCGCACTGATCCATCTTCCGAACATCTATGCCGAAATCGCGCTCGGCATCGTGGTGCCGATCCTGGCGGCGGGGTTGTTCGGCCTGTTCAACGGCTGGCTCGTATCCAATTTCAAGATCCAACCCATCATCGCTACGCTGATCCTGTTCATCGCCGGTCGCGGCATCGCGCAGGTCTGGACCAACGGCGATCTCCAGGTCTTCAAGGCGCCGGAGTTCCAGGCCATCGCCATCGGCCGGGTGTTCGGCGTACCTTTCCAGGTCTGGATCATGGTCGTCATCGTCGCCCTTGCCGCCTGGATGCTGCGCAAGACCGTATTCGGCCGGCAGATCCTGGCAGTGGGCGGCAACGAACCCGCCGCGCGCCTGGCCGGCGTGCCGGTCGGCCGGATCAAATGCATGGTCTATGTCGCCTCGGGCCTCTGCAGCGGCGTCGCGGGGCTGATCGTCATTGCCATGAACTCGGCGGCCGATGCCAATCTGATCGGCATGGGCATGGAGCTCGATGCCATCGCGGCGGTGGCGGTCGGCGGCACGCTGCTGTCGGGCGGCCGCGCCAGCATCGTCGGAACCTTGCTCGGCGCGTTGATCATCCAACTCGTCCGCTACACCCTTCTGGCCAATGGCGTGCCCGATCCCGCGGCCCTGATCGCCAAGGCCGTTCTCATCGTGCTGGCCGTGTGGCTGCAGCGACAGGAGCGCGCGTGAAACTTCCCCGTTTCTCGGGCGCCGGGGTCGGCGTCCTCCTCGCGCTGCTGCTGCTGGTCGGATTCGGCAGCTGGCGCTACGAGGGCTTTCTCGGCACCTACAACGTGCTGACCGTGCTGCGCTACAATTCGATGTTCGCGCTCGTGGGCCTGGGCATGTGCTTCGTCATCATGACGGGCGGCATCGATCTGTCGGTCGGCGCCGTCGCAGCATTGGCCAGCGTGGTTTCGGCCTATCTCAGTCCTTATGGCCTCATTCCGGGCCTGCTCGGCGGCATGGCGGCCGGCGCCGCCGCGGGCACGTTGAGCGGGCTCATCATTACCCGGCTGAAGATTCTTCCGTTCATTGCGACGCTGGCCGTCATGCTGGCGGCTTCGGGGACGGCCCTGCTGCTCGCCAACAACCAGTCCGTTTCCGTGTCCTACGACACGGCCTTTACGACGCTGGGGCAGGGCAACCTGCTGAACGCATTCCGCCCGGAATGGATCGACGCCGATGATGCCGGCTGGATCGCCGGCCCGCTCAAGCTGCTGTTCGGCTTTCCGACCCCGGCCTTCATCGCGCTCCTCGCTTATTTGGTCGGCTCGGTGGCGCTGAGCTCCATGGCATTCGGCCGCCACGTCCTGGCGGTCGGGGGCGGCGAGGAAGCGTCCCGACTGATGGGGCTGCCCACCGACAGCACCGTGTTCATGGTCTATCTCATCTCCGGTACGCTGGCGGGTCTCTCCGGGGTGATCCTGGCGGCGCAGTTCGGCGCCGGCCAGCCGATCGAGGGCATCGGCTGGGAACTCTTCGCCATCGCGTCTGTCGTGGTCGGCGGTACGCTGCTGACCGGCGGCAAGGGCTCCGTGATGGCGACCCTCGCCGGCGTGCTGTTGCTGGGCCTGATCTTCACCATCCTCAACTTCGAGAACGGCATCGGCTGGATCAGTCTGAGCGCCTACTGGCAATCGGTCGTCCGCGGGGCCTTCCTGTTCGTCGTGGTCATCCTGCAAAGTCGCTTGACCCGGACCTCGCTTGCATGAAAGCCAAGGCTCTGAAGTTCGAGCCCCGGCAAGAAGATCACAACGCCGGCCCGCGGCATAAGTCCCGGCGTCCAGGACTATGCCGATTATGCGATGTCGGCAGACGGACTAAACCACGAAACCTCCCCAAACGCACCACCCCGTTTCAATTCGCCCGGAAATTGGACTAAATTAGCAGCCTCGACTTCGCTCAATGCTGCCGGAACCAAGGTCGGTCGGCGCAATGAATCGTTTATGCGCGCGTGGTCGGCACCCCAGAGAAGCACGGATCAGCAAATGCCTTCCCAAAGCTCGAGCAGCAGCCTGTCGCTGGAAGCTTCGCGTTGCGCCCTCATCATTCAGGACATGCAGAACGACGTGGTGATGGATGGCGGCGCCTTCGCTTCGTCCGGCGCGCCTGGCCATTGCCGGGAGCAGAACGCGATTGCCAATATCGCGCGCCTTGCCGATCGATGTCGTGCCAAAGGCATTCCGGTCATCCACGTCTGGTTTTTGGTGGAGTCCGGGGCACCGGGCTTGACGCTCAACGCGCCGTTGTTCGAAGGCGTGGTCGAGGCCAAGGCGATGGTGCGCGGCACCTGGGGAGCCGAACCCGTGCCGGGGCTCGAAGCCAAGCCGGGCGATCACGTGGTGGCGAAAATGCGCATGAGCGCCTGGGAGGGGACCAACCTCGAAACGGTGCTCAAGGCGGAAAAGCGCGACATCGTCATCGTCACCGGCGCCTGGACCAATATGTCGATCGAACACACGGCCCGCACCGGGGCCGACAAGGGCTACGTCATGATCGTGCCGGAAGACGGCTGCTCGACCATGAACGCCGATTGGCATAGGGCGTCGATCGATTACGCGCTCAGGAACGTTTCCGCGGTAACGGTGGTCGACGAGGCGATTGCCGCGCTGCGGTGAGGCGGGTACGGCGAGCTTGCGCCTCAGGCTCGATCTTGATGAGAAGTTCCGGCGTGAGCGGCCCGCGGCCGGCCCGATCTGCCTTCAGGCGGACAGCTTATCCGCCGATTTCGGGGCCATAAAGGCGCCCAGCGCTTCGATCTGGGAAGAGGTAAGACGCAGCCCAAGCTTGGTGCGCCGCCATACCACGTCCTCGGCGGTTCTGGCCCATTCGCGGCGCACCAGGTGATCGACTTCGGCTTCCGTCAGCGTTCCCCCGAAGTCGCGCCCGAGAGAAGCCATCGAGGTGGCGCCGTCCAGGATCTCCCGGGCCTTCGTTCCGTAAAGCCGAGCCAAACGGTGCGCATGACCTTTCGCCAGGAAAGGCCATGCCTGCAAAATCTCCCCGACCAGGCGTTCGAAACCGTCGACCGGAAAATCGCCGCCCGGCAACGGCACCGTCCCGGACCATCCGGCGTTGTGCCGCGCTGCCTCCGGCAAATGGGGTTCGAGCAGAGAAAGCGCGTGTTCGGCCAGCCGCCGGTAGGTGGTAATCTTACCTCCGAAGACCGACAGCAGCGGCGGGCTGCCTTCCGCATCCAGCGACAGCACATAATCGCGCGTGGCGGCTTGGGCGGCGCTGCCGCCCTTGTCGTAGAGCGGCCGCACGCCCGAATAGATCCAGACGATGTCGTCGCGAACCACCGGCTTTGCGAAATATTCGCTCGAGGAGGCGCAAAGGTAGTCGATCTCCTCCGGCGTTGCCTTCACGTCGGCCGGATCGCCCTCGTAGTCTTGGTCTGTCGTGCCGATGAGAGTGAAATCATGCTCGTAGGGGATAGCGAAGATGATCCGCTGGTCGGCATTCTGGAAGATGTAGCAGCGGTCGTGATCATATAGCTTGTTCACGACGATATGGGATCCCCTGACGAGGCGCACCTTCGCCTCACCGTTCATGCGCAAGGTCGAAGCGAGGACCTCGCCGATCCAGGGACCGGCCGCGTTGACCAGCACCGACGCGCGGATCGTTTCGAGCATTCCGGTGTCGCGCCCCTGGGTGGTCAGCGACCAGCCGCTCCCCTCGCGGGTTGCGGTGATCGCCTTGGTGCGGGTGAGGATGGTGGCTCCGCGGTCGGCGGCATCACGCGCGTTCAAAGCCACGAGACGGGCATCCTCAACCCAGCAATCCGAGTATTCAAAGGCGCGGGTGAATTCACCCCGCTTCAGTGGTGCGCCGGCAGGGTCGGATCGAAGGTCGAGAGTGCGGGTCGGCGGCAGAAGCTTCCGGCCGCCGAGGTGGTCGTAGAGGAAAAGGCCGAGGCGCAACAACCAGGCCGGACGCAACCCAGTATGATGGGGCAGCACGAAGCGCAGCGGCCAGATGATGTGCGGCGCCATCCGCCATAAGACCTCGCGCTCTTGCAGAGCTTCCCGGACCAGGCGGAATTCATAATATTCGAGGTAGCGCAATCCGCCATGAATCAGCTTCGTCGCGGCCGATGACGTGCCGCTCGCCAAATCGCCTTGTTCGCACAGGTACACCTTGAGCCCGCGACCCGCGGCATCACGGGCGATGCCGCACCCATTGATGCCGCCGCCGATGATTGCGAGATCATAGGTGCCGTCCAAAGCCGCCTCCCCGCGTCGTTTCGTATATTTTCCGGTGGCGAGAGTAGGTGAAAAAACGAAAGCTAACAAGTGAATGATACGAAGCGCGATACGAAAGCAGGGCTGCGCGGCAGTGCGTCGTTCGGCGCCCGAACTCCGGGCCTGGCGAAAACGCTAGCGAGCGACGAAAGGTCGAAGAAGGGAAATGACGCTTCCGAACGGCATGGATTAAGGTGCAACCGACGGGAGCCGCCGGTTCGCAACGGAGCTTGATGATGACGACGCGTTTGAATATCGCGGTGCGCGGCCTTTTCGCGACGCCGGTCGCGGCCGTTGAAGTCCCGGGCGCCGAGGCGATCAATGTCGCCCTGACCGAAGCCATCCTCAAACGGCGCGCCGAAACGCCTTCGGTTCAGGGATCCAATGCCGGAGGCTGGCATTCCGACCGCGACATCCTCGAATGGGGCGGAGGGCATGTCGCCCATATCATCGAGCTTGCCAAGGGAATGGGCACGCAGCTTGTCGCGGACCGCTATGGCAAGCCCGTGCGGCCGGCCTGGCAGGCAAGAGCCTGGGCCAATGTCAACAGCTCTGGGGATGCCAACATCTGCCACTATCACCCGGGATCGTTCTGGTCCGGCACCTATTATGTGGCCGACGGCGGCTGTGCTGCGGACGACACGCTCGGCGGCGAGTTCGAGATGCTCGATCCGCGCGGTCCCGGCCCGGCCATGTATGCTCCCACGCTCAAATTTGCCGGGGAGGACGGGTTGTCGGTCGGTGGCGCGGAAACCATTCGCCCGCGTCCAGGGCTGCT
>JBBPYT010000127.1:0-23939 GCA_038199665.1 Hyphomicrobiales bacterium | reverse complement strand
TGCCGGTCCGCGGCGGCGCCACGATGAGGGCGCGCTGGCCCTTGCCGATGGGTGACACAACGTCGATGACGCGGGCCGACATGTCCTTGCGGGCGCCGTCGTCGGTTTCGAGCTTCAGCCGTTCGTCGGGATAGAGCGGCGTCAAATTGTCGAAATGGACCTTGTGTCTGACCTTTTCCGGGTCTTCGAAATTGATCGTATTGACCTTCAGCAGGGCAAAGTAGCGTTCGCCCTCCTTGGGACTCCGGATCAGGCCTTCCACCGTATCCCCGGTGCGCAGGCCGAAGCGGCGAATCTGCGAGGGCGAGATGTAGATGTCGTCAGGGCCCGCAAGGTAGTTGGCGTCGGGCGAGCGAAGAAAGCCGAAGCCGTCCTGCAGCACCTCGACCACGCCCTGCCCGATGATCTCGATCTCGCGATTGGCGAGTTCCTTCAGGATCGCGAACAAGAGCTCCTGCTTGCGCATCAGTGAAGCATTTTCGACCTCGTGGCCCTCGGCAAAGGCCAGGAGCTCGGTGGGGGATTTGGACTTAAGGTCCTGGAGCTTGATTTCCCGCATGGGGAGAGATCCTCAACGCATCGTTCGCGACGCAAGTAAGGCGTCACCACGAACGGCAGATGTCTGGACGAGAGCGAGGGGAGGGGCTGACAACCTGTCCGGCGTCGACGCTGATCGTGCGCGGGCTGTCAGGAAGGTTTTTCTGGAAGGAAGAGGATGATTATAAATGTTTCACCGGTTTGGCAAGCCGTTTCGGGCCGGGCTCGCCGTTCGGCGGAGTCCCCCGCACCGCAGGAGCCGTGAGGTGGGAATTTGGGTTCCAATCCGGCGGGCCCGGCACCGATCTCGACCGAGGACTATCCAGGGTTTTATCTGAACCGGCATCTGCCGCCCAGCCCCAACCGCGACGAGACAGGGCCGAGGTGCGTAGCCGCCCCACACATCGGAACTGCCAGCCGCGGGCGCTCTCAGTCCCCCCCGGAAGGAACGTCGCTCGGCATCGTCCCGTCCTCGACGACGGCGACCGCCGGCCGGGCACGTCGGCGCCGACGCGGAAAGCGGGCGCCGTCATCAACGGCCGTATCGGCCAAGGCCTCGTGGTCGGTTGCATCAGGCGCGACCCCGGTCGGCTCTCCGAGGGGCGTGGTCACCCGGACCGGGGCCGTAATGAAGGCCGGCAAATCGGGGGCTTGGTCCTGCACAGGATCGGCTTGCCGGAGCGCCGGCTCGGGCTGGCGCGCCGCTTCGGCATAACTGTCCCGTTCCGGTTGCTCGCGTCCCGCCAGCTCGCCGGGGCCGCTTTGGTCCCGACCGGGCTGCTCACGAGGGCACGGATCACGTGAGTTATCCCGGCCGCCCTCACGAAATGCGCCGTTCCGATAGTCCTGGCCGCGGCTTTCCTGGTTGCGGTTCTCCTGTCCACGATTGTCCTGCCCGCGATTGTCCTGCCCGCGATTGTCCTGCCCGCGATTGTCTTGGCGATGGTCTTGGTCGCGATACGGTCTAGGCCCCCGACCCACAACGGGGCGGTCGCCGCGCTGTTGCCGGTCGTAACCGCTTCGATCGTGGCGCTCTTGGGATTGCGGCCGCTCGCCATTGAAATGCGGTCTTTCGCCGTTGTACGGCTGCCGGTCGCCATTGTAGGGCTGGCGTTCCGGAGAGGACTGTTGCTGGTTGAAAGCGGGAGGAGCGCGCTCGGGCGGGGATGCGAAGCGATCCGGCAAGGCGTTGAGGTCGTCTTCGTCGCCCTCCTCGATTTCCGCTTCCTCCGGCGTACGGGCGAAACCCATTTGCGCCTGCTGGGCGCTGGCGATTAGTCTAAAATAGTGTTCGGCATGCTGAAGATAGCTTTCGGCCGCCACCGGATCTCCGGATGATTGCGCATCCCGCGCAAGCTGCAAGTATTTCTCTGCGACGTGATGAGCCGTACCCCGGATTTTCACGTCGGGGCCGTTCGATTCGTACGATCGTGTCAGGGGATTGGGCCCTTTACGATTGTTGTTGCGGCCGCGCATACGCTTATTCTGACCTGGTCTCATCGATCATCCTTGAGTGACATCAGGCCCGCCATCAGCGCAAGCTTACCCGCGCAAGGCAAGCCAGCCAGCGGCGCCATCACAATCAGGCCTTTCAGCCGGATCCATTCCGACTTAACCTCGACAGCCCGGCCACGTGCGGTCAGGAGAAGATCAAGCTGGAAATCTGCAATTCTCTATCGCGGCTCTACCGGAGTGCGGCCATCCGATCAAACTTGCATTCCTTGATGGTCGATCTCGCAAAGATCCAAGACCAGAAGAAAGAGTAAGGCGGAGGCCTTTTTTGTGGATTTGGCATCATCCACGCGGGCGGTGCATCCCGAATTCCGAACCGGACTCTACACCGTTTTTTGGTGGACGCCAAGCCCTTTGAGTTGGGAGAGCTCGAAAAGCCGAACGTGTTTGAGGTGGCGTCATGCAGTCCGAATTGCAACAGCAGCCAAGGAAGAAATGAGTCTTCATCTCGGGAATGCGGCCGCGGCGGTCAGTCTTCTCCGCCCAGCACGAGGCTATGCTCGAGCATCAGTCTGGCTCGCGCCCGAAGCTTTTCGGTTTGGCTCTTCAATTGTCCGCAGGCGGCCAGGATGTCACGACCGCGGGGCGTGCGAACGGGGCTGGCGTAGCCGGCCCTGAAGACCACGTCGGAGAAGGCCTCGATCGTTTCCCAGTCGGAGCAGGTGTATCTGCTTCCCGGCCAGGGATTGAACGGAATGAGATTGATCTTGGCCGGTATGCCCTTGAGGATACGCACCAGACCCTGTGCGTCGCGGAGGGAATCGTTGATGCCCTTCAGCATCACATATTCGAAAGTGATTCGGCGGGCATTCGATAGCCCCGGATAGGTCCGACAGGCTTCGAGCAGGGCCTTGATCGGATATTTCTTGTTCAACGGCACGAGGTCGTCGCGCAGCCCGTCGCGCACCGCGTGAAGCGAGACCGCCAGCATCGTTCCGGCTTCGCGGCCCAGCGCCTCGATCTGCGGTACGACGCCCGAGGTCGACACGGTGATGCGCCGGCGCGACAGCGACAGACCCTCGCCGTCCGACATGACGCCGATGGAGTCGCGCACGTGTTCGAAATTGTAGAGCGGCTCACCCATTCCCATAAACACGATGTTCGACACGGCGCGCGAGCCGGGCGGGGGAACGAGCCCATCGATCGGCGGGGTGAGCCCGGGAAAATCGCCGAGCCGGTCGCGGGCCACCAGCAACTGGCCGACGATTTCGCGCGAGGTGAGGTTCCGAACGAGCTTCTGCGTGCCGGTGTGACAGAACGAGCAGGTCAGGGTGCAACCGACCTGGCTCGACACGCAGAGGGTTCCTCGATCGGCTTCCGGGATGTAGACGCACTCGACTTCCGCACCCTTGTCGAGCGGACCGGTCGGATCGAGGCGCAGCAGCCATTTGCGCGTGCCGTCCACCGAAACCTGTTCCGCCACCACGGCGGGTCTCGCCAGGGAGAAATTGTCGGCCAATCGGGCCCGCAACGCCTTTCCGACGTTCAGCATCGCATCGAAGCTCTGCACGCCGTGGCCGTAGATCCACTGCCATAGCTGCGACACCCGCATGCGCAGCTCGCGCTCGGGCACGCCGATCTCCTGCAGGGCTTCGGTCAACTCGCGGCGGCTCATGCCGGCGAGCGAAGGCTTCGCCGGGGCAGGCGCAAGCCCAATCCCGGCTTGCGTTCCGGCGCGCCGCTGGGCCTCCGACAGGGACGGCGGCGCGCGCAGAGCGGGCGAGAAGGTATCGGACACTTCGAACTATTCTCTTCGAGCCATGAGGCGCTCACAAATGGGACAGCATGGCCTCGGCCCCCGATACATCGGCCTTGCCCGGCGCATCTTCAACCGCCAGAGTTTTGACGATACCGTTTTCGACCAGCATGGAATAGCGCTTGGAGCGTGTGCCGAGGCCGCGTTGCGACATATCCATGTCGAGACCGACCGCCTTGGCGAAGTCCGCATTGCCGTCCGACAGGAACTCGATCACGCCTTCGCCGCCTGAAGACTTTGCCCAGGCCTTCATGACGAAAGCATCGTTGACGCCCGTAACGGCGATCGCGTCGACGCCCTTGGCCCTGATCTTGTCGGCATTGGACAGATAGCCGGGCAGGTGATTCCTGTCGCACGTCGGCGTGAAGGCGCCCGGGACGGCGAAGAGCACCACTTTCTTGCCTTTGAAGACGTCGTCGGTGGTCTTGGTGCTGATGCCGTCAGGACCGGTGACGAAGAACGTGGCTTGCGGCAGGGGATCGCCGACCTGGATAGGCATGTAAAGTCTCCAAAGCGTAACGGGGATCGATAGGAGGCGTTTTAAGGCGTCGGCGTCAAGGCGTCGAGCCGCACCGGTACCTCGATCGCACCGGCGGAGCTGACCAGGGTCAGGCGCATCGGTTCGCCCGAGGCCGGGCCGGACGGACGATCGGGTCCCGCCAGGGTGAAGCTCATGTGGCCGTCACCTGTCGCGTGACTCGCGGAAGCGCTCAAATACCAGGGATCGGGTGCCTCGACGAAGAGCGTGCCCGCGCCGTCGGGCGTTGTGGCCTCCGCGACGAAGCCGCCGCCGGGTTCCGGCCTGACATCGTCGATCCGCACCGGCCCCGCCTCGCCGAGCTTGCGCGCTTGAGGCACGCTGGCTAGAGCGTCGATCACGATCTTTCCTTCGGCCGACGGCGACCCGTCGAGAACGAGGCCCAAATGGGCCTTCGCAGGGAGGCAGATATTGGCACAGACGGCGTAATCGAAGGCGAGGTCGAGCTTGACCGGCCGGGCAGGGTCCTTGGCCGTGACCACCAGGGGAAAGGTCACGCCGCCGCTATAGCCGAACGCTTCGATGCCGCCTTCGTCGAGCTTTTCGGGAACGGGGAACTCCACCCGGACGCTTTCCAGGTTGTCCGAGCCTGCGAACGTCAAAGTCGGCGGCACCCCGGCCTCGCCCGGGCTGCGCCAATAGGTGATGAACTTCGGGTCGAGCCTCACCTGCACGCCGGCCAGGAGACTCCCGGAGGGCAGATGGTCGCCGGGCCGTGCCGACCCGGCGGGGATCAGCCGGGCGGCCGAATGCGGGCTGTCGGCCCAGCGCGAGGGCTCGCCGGCGCTTGCGGCCCGCGAGAGCAGCATGGCGGAACAGGCGCCAGCCGCCCATATCCATCGGGAGTTTTTCTGAGACTTCACCATGACTCAGGGGATAGTGCGTTTGGCGGTCCTTTGCTACCTTCCCGTGGAGAGGGGCAAGAGTCGCTTTGCCTTGTCGCCGGGCCGGGAAGGCGCATAATATCGGGGATGAAGATGGACATCTCCTCCCACGGACCGAGCCGCCCCGGCTACCTCGATGGTCAACTCCTCCTGGCCATGCCGACGATGGCCGACAACCGGTTTGCCCGCAGCGTCATCTACGTTTGTGCGCATTCGCCAGACGGCGCCATGGGCATCGTGGTGAACCAGCCCGCCAAGAAGGTGAGCTTTTCCGAGCTGCTCGTGCAACTCGAGGTGATCGCGCCCGACGAAGCAATAAGGCTGCAGGCCAAGGCCGGATCCGTCCCCGTCGTCAAAGGCGGCCCGGTCGAGACGGGGCGCGGCTTCGTGCTCCATTCGGCCGATTATTTCGTCGACAATTCGACCCTGCCGATCGACGACGGCATTTCGCTTACCGCGACGGTCGATATCCTGCGCGCCATCGCGCAAGGGAAAGGACCGCATCGCGCCATGCTGGCGCTCGGATACGCGGGCTGGTCGCCGGGGCAGCTCGAAGCCGAGATTCAGCACAATGGTTGGCTGAACTGCCCAGCCGATCAGGGACTCATCTTCGATACGACGCTCGACACCAAATATGCGCGCGCGTTGAGCAAGCTCGGCATCGATCCAGCCATGTTGTCGACCGAAGCCGGCCACGCCTAAGGGCCGCAGACCACGGAAATCTCGGAACCGCGCGGGGTCTTTTTCCTCCCCAGGCCGCCCCCAAGCCCGCATGAACGGAGGTCGGGGGAATTCAGGCCGATGCCCTGCCCCAATCCCCGAGCACCGCCTGCAGCAACGCCAGGGCCGCCACGGCAGCCGTATCGGCGCGCAAGATGCGCGGCCCGAGCGATATCCGCAAATGCCGGGGCAGCGCAAGCAACGCCCTTCGCTCCATCTCGTCGAACCCGCCTTCCGGCCCGACCATCACGCCGACGCCTCCCTCCGCCACCGGGGACGCGCCGCGCAGCGCCTCGATAGGGTTGGCGACCTCGGCATCCTCGTCGCAAAAGATCATCAGCCGATCGGGCGGCCACTCGGCCAGCAGTTCGGCGAGCCGCACCGGCGCCCTTACCTCCGCGAGGTTCAGCACCCCGCATTGCTCCGCCGCCTCGACCGCATTGCTGCGCATCCGCTGCAGGTTGACGCGCGCCGCCTGGGTGCGCCGCGTCAATACGGGCTCAAGGATGCTCGCTCCCATCTCGACGGCCTTCTGGACCAGGTAATCGAGACGGGCGTGTTTGAGGGGAGCAAAGCAATAGTGCAGATTGCCGGCGGGCGGCTGCGGCCGGGTCCGGTCGGCGAGCCGCAGCGCCGCCGTCGACTTGGCGCCGGTGAGGGTCGCACGCCATTCGCCGTCACGGCCGTTGAAGACCAGAACTCCTTCTCCCTGGCCGAGCCGGAGCACGGTAGCGAGGTAATGCGCCTGGTCGCGGTCGAGCGGGACCGTGCCCCCTTCAGCGAGCGGGGCCTCGACGAACAGGCGGGGCGATGAAAAATCCACGCGTGGCAAAGCCAATCTCCCCGTGGCGGGCTGCGGCACCCGGGCCGACAGCTCGCCCATTCCGGTATAAAGCATCATGTCAAGCCGCAGATGTCATCAAGTCGCCGCTTTTGAAAGGCCTCCCTATCAGGTATTGCTGAAGTCGCGGCAGCCGGTTGGAAAGGGCCGCAATATCGAGAGATCATGCGAATGAATGTCCCGCGTTTACCCTTCAGCTCCGGCCGGCTCGCCATCATCGCCCTTGGTTTGATGACGGCCTCGGTATTGGCCCCTGTCATGGCCCGCGCGGATTGCGGCGAAGACCTCGGCGTTCTCATGAAAAAACGCCTCGCGGATGTCGCCGTGCTGAACCAGATCACCAAGAGCCACGGCGGCAAGCTGGAGCCAACCAGCGCCTGTCCGAAGTTGCGGTCCCTCGCGGCGGCTGAAGGCGAGGTTGTGGCCTACATGACCAAGAACAAGGACTGGTGCAGCATTCCGGATGATCTCATCGGCAAGATGACGGAAAGCCGGGCCCGCACGGCCGGCATTGCGGCCAAAGCCTGCGACTTCGCGGTCAAGATCAAGAAAATGCAGGAACAGCAGGCCCAGAGCGTGCAACAGCAGCAGCAGCAGCAGGCTTTGAAGCTCCCGACAGGACCGCTGTGAACGACCGCTGCGGAACCGTCCCGCCCGGTTCCGTTCCACCCGCTGGCGGCGACGCTCTTCCGGACGCTCCGTCAGGACTGCTGTCGCGCTGGCCGGCTCCCCTCCGGCCTTTCGCGCAATTGGCGCGCCTCGACCGTCCGATAGGCTGGCAGTTGCTGTTGCTTCCCTGCTGGTGGGGGAGTGCGCTCGCGGCCACGGCCGCAAAAAGTCAGCCCAATCTCGTTCATCTGGTCTTGTTCATGATCGGCGCCGTCGCGATGCGGGGCGCCGGCTCGACCTTCAACGATCTCATCGACCGCGACCTCGACCGGAAGGTCGAACGGACCCGCGGACGCCCTCTCGCCAGCTGCCGAGTCAGCGTCCCGGCAGCGGCGGCCTTTCTGGTGGCCCAGGCTCTGGTCGGGCTGGCGGTTCTGCTGTGCTTCAATCGCTTCACCATCGGTCTCGGCATCGCGGCCTTGCTGCCGGTAGCCTTCTACCCGTTCATGAAGCGGATCACGTCCTGGCCGCAATTCGTGCTCGGCCTGGCCTTCGCCTGGGGTGCTCTCGTGGGCTGGTCAGCCATTTTCGGCTCACTCGGGTGGCCGCCGCTGGCGCTCTATCTCGGCGCCATTCTTTGGACGATGGGCTACGACACGATCTACGCCATGCAGGACATCGTCGACGACGCGCTCATCGGGATCGGCTCGACCGCCATCGCGTTCGGCCAGCGCGTCCGCGAAGGGGTGGCGGTCCTCTATGGCTTGTCTGTCGTGGCTTGCGGGGCGGCGCTCGCCGGCGTCGGCGCCGGGCCTTTCGCCTGGGTGGGGGTGGCGGGGTTCGGGCTCCACCTGGCGGTCCAGATCCTGCGCATCCGGCCCGACGATCCCCGGCATGCCCTCACCTTGTTCCGCTCGAACCGGGACGCCGGCCTGACCCTCTTTGCCGGTCTGGCCGTCCAGGCCTTGGTCTCAGCCGGGCGGATCTGATCGGCGATCATGGGCACCGCGCCGGGCAGCTTCCCGGTCGTCCGGAACGCGAGCGGGCGGTCGAGTCGCGGTAGCGGCTGACGCCGGGACGCATATGCGGCAGAACACGCCCGAACATACGCCGTCAGAAACCGTAGAGCTTCGCTGGATTGTCGACGAGGATCCGGTTGCGGGTCTTCTCGTCCGGCGCCCATTCGAGCATCAGGTCCATGAGCGCCGCGTCATCCGGCAAGGTTTTGACCGATACGTGCGGCCAATTGCTCGCCCAGATCATTCGCTCGGGCGCCGTCTTGACGGCCGCCTTCGCCAAGGCCCCAACGTCGGCATAAGTCGGCGGGCCGCTCTTGGACACTTCATAAGCGGCGGTCAGCTTCAGCCAGGTGTGTCCATTGCCGAGCAGACGAAGCAACGTCTGGAACGCGGGATCGGCGACGGGCACCGGCTCGAGAAACTTTCCGACGTGATCGATCACCAAAGTCGCCGGCAGCTTCGCCAGCATCGCCTCGCGCTCCGGCAAGAGACGGCCATCCATTTGCAGCAGGATATGCCAGCCGAAGGGCGCGATGCGGGCCGCGACGGGTTCGAGCGCATCCCACGGCAAGGCGCCGCCGCCCAGCATCTGAAAACGGACCCCGCGTATGCCGGCGTCGGTCAAACGAGCGAGCTCCGCGTCGGCAACGCTCGCATCGACAACGGCGACGCCGCGCGCGTTGTCGAGGCCCAGCTCGGCGATCGCGTTCAGCGTGCAGCGATTGTCGAGCCCATAGGTCGTGGGTTGCACGACGACCGCGCGTTCAATGCCAAGTCGCTTCTGAACCGCCCGATAGGCGGCGACGTTCGCCCATGCCGGCCCGGGACCCATTGCGGTTGGGGGCCACCGGCATCGCAGGATCGTAGATGTGAAGGTGAGTGTCGCAGGTTCCGGCGGGCGCGACCAAGCGAAGAATGTGATCCGGCATGTTGCTCTTCCGTGTTGATGATGAAGCTCGTGAGAAGCGGCGTGTCCACGCCTCGAGATTGACCGCCCCGAACGGCGTCTCGCCGGCCAGAATCGCTTTCACCTGCGCGATCGTGTCGAGCGCTTGCGAGTCGATCGAGGGTGCCGTCAGACCGCCGATATGCGGGGTGGCAACCACGTTGGGTCGCTGCGCGATGTCCGGGGATGGCATTTGATCGGGCGCGCGTCCAACATCCAGTGCCGCGCCGGCGATGCGGTTTTCGCTCAGGGCTTCGCCCAGCGCCGCTTCGTCGACAAGGTTGCCGCGGGACAGATTGACGAAGAACGCGTCGCGCCGCATGCGCGCGAACGCGCCGCCGTCGATCAGATTCTCGGTTTCCGTGGTGGCCGCCGCGAGACAGACGACATAGTCGGCGCGCTTGAGCAAACTCCCCAGGTCGACCTGCTGGAAACGCGGGTCGTCGACGGCGACATAGGGATCGGCGACCAGCACAGTCATGCCGAGCCCGAGAAGCATCGGCGCCAGATCGCGGCCGACGGTGCCGTAGCCGATGAGGCCGACGATGCTTCCCGACAGCTGACGACCGACCCGAACCTCAGGTTTGCGCCCCGCGCGATAATCGGCGGTCGAGCGGGACAGGCCGCGCGACAGGTCGACGAGAAATCCGAGCGCCAATTCGCTCATGGATCTCACGATTCCCGGTCCGGTGCGGGTCACGAGAACTCCTGCCCGCGACGCCGCGCCCACATCGATCGTGCGGATGTCGACGGCGCATCGCAGAAAGGCGCGCAAATTTGGCAGTTGGGCAAAAACGTCCGCCGGGCCCTCGGTCGCCCTTTCGGCGATGATCAAGTCGACGTCCTGCGCCCCTCCGATCAGCTCCGTCGGCGACAGCGTTGCGTCGCCCTCATGCAGCCGCACCTCCGCGATCGATCTCAGTGCGGCGATGTTGCGTTCGCCGAAATATTGGCGCTGGAACCGCGGCGTGTGGGTCAGCAGAATCTTCACGGGTTCAATATCCGAACGCGTGCGGCAGCGCGGTGCTGATGGCCGGCACGAAGGCGATCAGCAGCAGGCACAGGGACAGTAGGCCGAGATAGCCCATGATCGGCTTGACCGTCTGCTCGATGGGCACATTGCCGATGAGGCAGGCGCCATAGAGGCCAAGCCCCAGCGGTGGAGCGAACAGGCCAATGCCCATCGCGATCACCAGCACGACGCCAAACTGCAGCGGCGCGATGCCGAGCTGCGCCGCGACCGGCACCAGAAGAGGACCGAAGATGATGAGCGCCGCCGCGCCTTCCAGAACCGATCCCATGACGATCAGGATGAGAATGGAGAGCAGCATGAACAGCCAGGTGCCGCTGCTTTGCGACACGCTGACCATGAAGTGCGCAACCGCCTGCGGCAGTTGCTGAAGCGTGAGCACGAAGGCGAGCGATTGCGCGGACGCAACGATGAAAAGGACAAGCCCCGAGCGCGTCGCCGCGTGCACGAAACTGCGCGCGGCGTCCCGCCAGCTGAGTTCGCGGAACGCCGCTGCGCCCACTGCGATCGCATACACCGCCGCAAAGGCGGAGATCTCGGTCGCGGTGGCGAAGCCGCTCTTGAATCCGACGAAGATGATCGCGATGAGACCGAGCGATGCGATGGCGCCGCCCCACGTCCTGGCGAGGGAGGTTCCCGGCGTCCGTTCGGTCGCCGCCAAGGACTTGACGCCGAAGATGATCGACACCGAGATCAGCGCCAAAGCCATCAGGGCCGAAGGCAGCAAGCCCGCCAAGAACAAGCCGCCGATCGACAGGTTCGCGACGAAACCGAGGATGATCAGGTTGATGCAGGGAGGAATCGTCTCGGCCATCACGGCCGAAGCCGCGAGCAGCGCGACGGCCTTGCCAGGGTTCTGATGCGATCGCCTCGCGGCGGGTATCAGGACCGAGCCGACCGCCGCGACGTCGGCCATCTTGGACCCCGAAATGCCGGAGAACAGCACCATCGACGTCACCATGACGACGTCGAGGCCGCCCCGCATGCGGCCGACGAGCCGTTGCAACAGTTCGATGAGGCGCACGGACATCCCGTTGGACTCCATCAGGTAGCCCACCAGGATGAAGAACGGGATCGCCAACAAGACGAAATTGTCGATGCCGCGCGCCATTTGTTGCGCAAAGATCACGCCGGGCAGGGCGCCCTCGACCCAGATGAAGATCAGCGCCGCGAGGGCAAGCGCAAAGCCGATCGGCAACCCGCCGCAGAGCGACAAAAAAAACCCGAGGAACACCAGCACGTTGGCCGATGGAACAGTGGCAGGCGACGCCAAGCCCCACAGCAGGTAGAGACTGGCAAAGGCAAGGATGATCAGCAGTCCGCCAACACTATCGCGAGGCGGCCGCCGCAGGAATTGTTCGCCGGCGAACGCCGTCATGCAAATGGCGCCCGCGCCCATCGGATAGAACGTCAATTGGAGCGGCAGGCCGGAGCCCGTGGTCTGCCCAGTCGTCAGCAATCCAAGCTTGAACGCGTTGAGCGCGACATAGCTCGAGACGATGAGGATCAGCAGCGCGCCGACCGCATCGATCAGAGGTCGCCACTGCCGCGGTAACGCTCGCACAAAGAAGTCGACGCCCGGATTTTCGCTACGCGCCAGCGCGCTCGCAGCACCGAAGAAACTCGACCCGACCATGAGGCCGCGCGCCACGTCGTCCGACCATTCGACGGGCGCATTGAACAGCGATCGCAACAGCACGGAGCCAATGACCACAGCAAGATCCGCGGCAAGCAGCAGCGCCGCAATGGCGTCGGTCGCATGGAGCAGCGCTCGAACAGCCGGCAGCGATGCTTGGCCGGCTTCAGTCTCCAACGTGGCCATTGCGCGCCGTCAAGCTTTCGTGCTGCGGATCGCATCCACCACGGGCTTGGCTTCCGGCCGCGTCTTGATGAAGTTTTCGGTTTGCGGCAGCACGCGCTTGCGGAACGCTTCGTTGTCGCATTCGATGATGCTCACACCTTTTTGCGCAAGCACTTCGAGCGCTTCCTTTTCGATGACGAGAGCGTGCGCGCGCGTATCCGCGGCGGCTTTTTGCGCCGCATCGAGGAAACCTTCCCGCAACTTGGCGTCCATCCGGTTGAACGAGAGATCGTTGAAATAAATGGCGAGCGGCGAGTAGTTGTGCTGGGTCAGGCTGTAGAATTTTGCGACTTCGTAGAATTTGCTGGCGAGAACCGTTGGCGGGTCATGCTCGAGCCCGTCAAGCACGCCGGCTTGCAAGCCGGTGTAGACTTCGCCGAACGCCAGCGGGGTTGCGGCGGCTCCCATCAGGCGCACACATTCGGTGATCACTGGATTGGGCAACGTCCGAATCTTCAGACCGGTCAAGTCCTCGGGCGTCTTGACCGGCTTCTTCGCCAGAACGCTCCGCGATCCGAAATTATAGGCCCAGGCGATGACGTGGAGATTGGCGCCTTTGAGCAGCGCGGCCTCGATGGGCCTGGCTGCGCCGGCCTCGAACGCTTTTGTCTGCTGAGGGAAGCTGGTGAACAGATATCCGAGGTCGAAGGTGCCGACGAGCGGTACAAGATTAGCGGAGATCGACGATCCCGAAACCATCAAATCGACGACGCCGAGCTTCAGCGAATTGATGACGTCGATCTCCTGACCAAGCTGATTGTCGGGAAAGAAGGCGATCTCGATCTGGTCGCCCAAACCGTTGGCTTTGATCTGCTTGACCAGATGATCGTAATAGACCCGGCCGTTGGCGTATTTCGGGTCGTTCGCCTGGGATGATGATAGGCGCATTTTCATGACGGCCGCTTGGGCCCGGCCGATCAACGCGGGCGCGGCGAGGACGACGGCGGACGTCGCCAGGGAAGCCTTCAGAACCGAGCGGCGATCAAGATAATTCGGCATGGTTCCCTCCGTTGTGCAGGTTCTATGCCTGCTCGCGCTCATGATCGACGGCAACTCTAGGGACAGCCGTTCGACAGGCTTTACGACGCGGTCTCAAGCGACCACCGGGCGTGACGCTTGGGCGCCTCGCGTGTCTGAGCCGCAATGCATCATGTCATCGTATGACATTTCACGCAAGCCTCGCTTTCCCCTGGGAGCCCTCCCGAGGATTGGCCTCCAGCGCGCGTCCTCGCTCCTCGAGAAAAGGTGCTTGGGCGCCGGGGCGACGGCCGAGACGCCGACGGGGACGAGCGGCAATTGCAACCGGCACACGCAGGCGATGCCTGTTCGGCTGCCCTGCCAATCACGGTCTGCGCGGTCGCGCTTTGGGTCGCCCTATGGTCGACGAGGTTGCCTCGGCAGATGATTTTCCGTGCCGATAGCGCCCCGGTCCGCGCTACCAGGAGCCGACATTCTGCATGGAAACCCATGGCTCCGCGGCAGCCAGCGCTTCGCCCTTCTGGATCAACTCGATGGATATGTGGTCTGGCGTGCGGACAAAGGCCATGTTTCCGTCCCGCGGCGGCCGATTGATGGTCACGCCGTCGTCGAGAAGTTTCCGGCAGAGCGCGTAGATATCGTCGACGTAGAGCGCGAGATGTCCGAAATTGCGACCACCGGTCAGCACTTCTGGATCCCAGTTGAACGTTAGTTCGATCGGATGGTCCTCGTCTCCCTCGGATGCGACGAAGGCGATCGTGAAACGCCCTCTCTCGTTGGTGATTCGGCGCATTTCGCGCATGCCGAACTTGCCGAAGAACCCGATCGACCGGTCGAGGTCGGTGACGCGGATCATCGTGTGCCCGTAGGTGACGCCCATGGTTTCCCCCTGCGCTCGGATGTTGCCTTTCTGGCGTCGCGTGAGCGGCTCTAAGTCGCTTGGCTCGCGGTCGCCTCATAGGCCACGACCTCCCGGTCGAGCACGCCGATTTCCTTCAGCGCCGCCCGCCAGGCGATCATGTGCGGCACCGTCCCGTGCGCCTTCAGCGCGTCCCAGCTCTCCCACCGCTCGGAAATACGCAGCACGCCCGGTTCAAGGAGGTCTTCGGCGAAAACGTAAAGGAGGCAGCCGTCTTCCTTGCGCGTCGCCTCGAGCATCTTGCGGGCATGGGGCCGCACAGCGTCGAACATCAGGGGAGCGAATCTAAGGTGGCCGATGACCAGGATCATGTTTCCATCCATTGGCGGGCTTGCGACAAAAGAGGCAGAGGAACCTGGAAGCCGCCGAGACGGCAGGGCAAGCGCAGTTCGGTTCCACACGGTAGCGGTATTTATATGGTCATCCTATGACGGCGTATCGTGGACGGCAAGTCCGCTGGACAGGGCCCATCATTTCGCGAATGAGCCGGACCGGTGCCTGAAAGTCCGTGTGCGGCAGCGGAACCGGCAGAGTTGCGAAAAAGGAATTGGGCGCTTTGTGGCTCGCAGGTCGCCGATCGCATGGGTGCTGTCCGGCCCAGCCTTGTCGCGGCTGTTCGTCCGGGAGAGCCTGGGTGAGCCTTCATTCGACGCCGAGGCGGCGAGACGCGTTTGCAATATGCCGGCTCATGGCCCGTCTGGCCGTGGCGGCATCGCCCTTGTTGATCGCCTCGTAGATCGCCGCATGCTCGGCATAGGTGACCGTGGCGCTTCGTTCCGGATCGCCATTGCGTCTCGTGGTGATGATGCTTTCCCGAACTTGAGATGCGATGAATCGGATGAAGGTGGCGATGAAACTATTGCCGGTGGCCTGCGCAATTGCGTAGTGAAAATCGAGATCCGCGTCGACCGACGCAGCATCCGTTCCCGGCACCTCGCGCAAACGCTTGAGGGCGAGGGCGATCGCGGCGGTCGCCCTTTCGTCGCGCCGTTCCGCCGCAAGTCCGGCGGTGTTGATCTCGAGCATCGCGCGAAGTTCGAAGAGGCTTTTGAAGAGCGACCGGTCAAGCAGTGAGTCGGGGTCAATGCGCAGTGTCGGTTGGTGGCCGCTGTCGGAAACGAAAACGCCCGCGCCCTGCCGTGAGCGTACGGTGCCATCGGTCTTGAGCCTCGCGACCGCCTCGCGGACCACCGTTCGGCTCACGCCGAACATTTCGGCCAGTTCCGGCTCCGTCGGCAGTTTGTCCCCTGGTTTGAGCCGGCCTGACCTGATCTCTTCGGAGATGTCGCCGGCCACGCGCGCCGGCAGCCGCTCCGCGCGACCGATCTGACGAACCCTCATCGCCACTGGCTTAGTCATCGGTTTCCCGCTCCGTAATATGGGCGCGCTGAATGCACCTTTGCAATGATCCGCTGTGGTCAATGCCGTAAAAGCTGCCCGACGCAGCACCGGATTCCACTCGTTGATATTTGGTCATCAACCGCTCCGATCCGCAAATAAACCCGTCCATAGGGGAAGCAGCCGGTCACTTGGCCCTGCAAATGCGGATGGTTCGAACAGGTTCGGATATATGCCTTGCAGGTCCGGTATTTAAGCGATAGCGGCGCAAAATCCAGCATGTCATAATATGAATGGAGCCGGCAGTGTCGGACCCAAGGCGCTCGCCGCGTAGGCCCGCAACCGAAATCCGCAAGCTTTTGCGACCCAAATCCGCGCCGGGGACGACGACCTGATCTGCCGACCAATGTTGCAGCGTGAGGAGCCGCATCATGACCGATATGACGATCCGGGACGTCCGTATTCTGCTGCTGCGCGTACCGTGGGTGGATCCCCCGATATTCGGCAAAACGAAGGTAACGGCACCGCGCGACATCTTGGTGCTCGAAATCGAGACGGCGAGCGGCATCGTCGGGATGGGCTACCTGCATGTGCTGGCGCCGGCGCTGCGCACCATTGCGATGTGTCTGGAAGAGGCCATCGTACCGCGAATCATCGGTCGCGACGCAACGGAGGTCGAGGCCATCTGGCGGGATCTCTGGCTTGCGACGTATGGCGCCGGCCGCATGGGGGTCGCCGTTATGGCGATCTCGGCAATCGACATTGCCTTGTGGGATGCAGTCGGCAAGAGAGCCGGCATGCCGCTGCATCGCCTGTGGGGGCATTTCCGTTCGGAAATCCCGATCTATGCCAGCGGTTGTTTCCGTGGCCTCGGCGGTGACGGCATGATCGAAAAAGCGCAGCGTTTCGTCGCCCAAGGGTTCAAGGCGATCAAGATGCAGGTCGCGCATATCTACGACCGGCATACCGACCTTGCCAATGTCAGGAGGATGCGCGAAGCGCTTGGTTCCGAGATCGAGATCATGATCGACGTCAACCGGGGCTGGTCCGCCGATGTCGCGATCCAGATGGGCAGAAAGTTCCAGGACTACGACATATACTGGCTCGAAGAGCCCGTGGCGGCCGAAGATTTTGCCGGCTACATGCGAATCGCCGACGCGCTGGACATGCGGATCGTGGGCGGCGAAAGCCATTTCACGCGCTATGATTTGCGGCCCTTCCTCGAGAACCCGAAACTGCCGATCCTGCAGCCCGATCCGGTGCGCGGTGGCCTGACCGAACTGCGCAAGATCGCGGCGATCGCGGACACCTGGGGGATGGACTTGGCCCCGCACCTGTTTCCGGAACTGATGGTGCAGGTCCTGGCCTCCATACCGAACGGCGTCTGGCTCGAGCACATGGGCTGGCTCGACGATCTCTGGGTCGAAAACGTGCCCGTGGTCAATGGCCTGACGCGAGCTCCAGAGCGCCCGGGTCACGGCCTTGCCTTCAAGCCGGAGGTTTTGCGCGAGCATGTGGTACGTTGACTGTCGGGGGCGGTTGTTTTCAAGACGGTAACGGTCAGACTGGGCATGAGCGCCTCATCCCCGCCGTCTCAAGCTGAATGTCTCCCAGGACAGACGCCCGGATCTGATGTCGGCGGCGAGACCCGGTACGGTCTCAAGGGCGGCGTGCGCCGCCGCCCGGCCGCATTGGTAGAGCGCCAGCGCGGCCGCCTGACGCTCGAATTCGTCAGGTCCGGCAAGCGGTCTCAGCAACACGGTGATCGCAGGCTCGTCGGCGAAGGGTCCGACCGCGCGCCAGAGCTCAGGCGTCACCGCACGCCCGGCCGCCCAACGCTCCTGCACATAATCGAGCAGAGTGCGCGCGAGGTCGGCATTGCGGCGCCGATCGAAGCCCTGAATCGGGTGCAGGGCGCTGCCGACGAACACCGCTTTCAGCACCATCTGGTTCCAGGTGTGTTCGTCGAATTGTTCCGCCGGATAAGGGCTGCCGTGCGCGACAGCCTCGAACACCGCACGCATGCTGGAGCGCAGGCCTTCGCGCGCCTGCACCACGTGGAGCGCCGGCGAGGGATAGAGCGGGAGTCCCCCGTAAAGGGCAATGAGTTCGCGAGTATCCGCTGTGGCGCAAAGTTCCATCAGCCGGCGAGACAAGAGCGGGCCGTCGAGGCCGGTGCAGAGCACAAGCATCACCCGGGCGGCCGAATCGACGCTCCACTCCGCCGGCATCCACCCGCTGCGCGCCGCGCTGGCAGCGGCACGATCGGCGCCATCGAGCTCGAGATCGTTCCTGCCGAGACGACGCGGGGCCAAAGCGATCGAAAGGGCAAGGTCGCCGCGGCCCTCGGCCAGCGCCGCCATCTGCGCGTTCAGCCAGTCCATCGCCGCGGGATCGACCTGCCGCGCAAGCCAGTGGCGCAGCAGATCGAGCGGGGGAGGGGACCGCCGTACGGTCATGACCGTCTCTCATTTCTGGTTCGCGCGACCGAGATGCGACCCGAGTGGTCCCGCCTCGGTCTACTCGTGCGATCCGAAATCGGCACTCAGGACATAGGCGGCGACCGCCATGCGCTGTTCTTCGTTGAATTGTGATTTCCATGACGGCATGCCGCGAAAACCATTGGTCACCCGGTCGAAGATGAAGTCAGGCGTGTACTTTGCGGGGTTCAGCTGAGGGGCCTTGCCCGGGTAAACCCCTCTCCCATGGCAGAATACGCAGCGCTTCTTCCAAACGTCATGGCCCTCGTCGATGTATTTCGGATTCTCCATGAAGGCTTGCTTGAACGCGCTTGCCGGGGCCGGGTCGGCGGCGGGCTTTTGGTCATCGGCCAGCGAGAGGCCAAATGTGCCGGTCACAGCCAGAGCGGTGACCATGCACGACAACAAGGAAACAACGCGCAACATCGGTGTGGTCCTTCGAATCTGGATGGAGGCCTAGCCGTTGGCGGCGCTCGACTGCCTTTTCTGGGTGTCCGGGACGGATGCGACCAACATCCGGCCCCGATAAGCGTCTCCGGCGTGGGGCACGGAGGGGACTCACGTGAGCGGCGCCGCTCCACAGCAGCGCCGCTGAACTCGATGCGGATTACGGAACGATCTTGTAGATGCTGTCGACGCCCCCGGCCGGCCCGCTTGCCGGCCCGGTGTTGTTCGATGTGAGCACATAGACTTCGCCGTCCGCGTCCTGCGCGAAGGAGAGCACGTACGATTTGAAGTCCATATTGGTGATCTTCACGTCTTCCATGGACCACTTGTCTCCGTTGCGAGTACCAGCGAAGAGATGTCCGTCGGCTGCTACGAACGAGCGCGACCAGTCGCCGAAGAAATACGTCCCATCCCATTGCTTATTGGAGCCGCGGTAGACATAGCCCCCGGTGATCGACAATCCCTTGCAGTCTTGCGAGACGTTGCAGTTGGCATATTCGATGATCGGGTCGATCAAGCCGGTGCTGTCGCAAGTCGCCGGGTGGACATCCGGGTGGATGTAGTCGAAGCACTGCGAACCTTCCTTGCGGCGCCAGCCATAGTTGCCCCAGCCTTGACGTTGTCGACCTCTTCGACGCTGTTCTGGCCGACATCGGCGCAGATCAGTTCGTGTGTCCCGCCCAGGTCGAAGGAACAGCGCCAGGGGTTGCGGAAGCCGTAGGCGTAGATTTCCGGCAGCGTCGATGAATCCTTGACGAAGGGATTGTCCGCCGGCACGGCAAAGGGTTGCACGCCGTCGACATTCACTCGCAAGATCTTGCCGTGGCGGTCGCTCAGATCCTGGGCGTTGCCAGTAACCTTGTTGTGTCCGGTACCGTAGTCGTCGGCAAGGCCGCCGTCGCCGACCGAGACATAAAGGTCGCCATCGGGGCCAAACGCAATCCAGTGGCCGTTATGGTTGAACATCGGATGGTAGGTGCGCATCACGATCCGCTCGTAGAACGGATCGGCCTTGTTCGGATCGTCCTTGGACACCCGATATTCGGCCACGACGTTGGCGTGATTATACCAAAGCTGAAGGCCAAGATCGGCGTCGCCCGGCATCAACCCGGCATAGGAGATGTAAAACAGCCCGTTCTTTGCGAAGTTCGGGTGGAAGGCGATGTCGTAGAGACCGCGCTCGTCGAACTCGGCTCGCAGGGTCACCATCTTGTGCTGAATGTTCAAGAACGCCGAGGCCTGAAGTTCCCCCTTGGCATTCAAGATCCGGATATCGCCTTTCTGCTCGACGATGAACTTCCGACCGGTACCGTCTGGTGGAGACACCATGGCGAGGGGATGGCTGACCCCCGAAGTCACCAGCTGTAGCTTGGCGTCCATGGCCTGCGCGCCGCCGATCAGAGCACCGGATAGCATCGCGGCCAGCACGGCCGCACCTATTTTTCCAAACATGCAGGTCCTCCCATTTTCCGACTTAACACCGAGGTAGTCATGACATAGTATGACATTGCGATGAAATGATAATATGACTTCATCAAACCCGCGGTAAATGCGGGTGCAGGCATGCCGAGCCTCGTGCGGCTCTTCTCGAGCATTCCTCAGCGGCGGAGCCCGCATGGCCTGAAAGCGCCTGTCCCCGGCAAGCAACGGGCCGCGCCATCCCGCGGTTGTTCGCGGGCCGAAGGGTTTTCGCGCAAACCTAGTCGGGTCGAGTGCCGGTTGGGCGGCGCGGCTTCCCGGAAGAGGGCTCCGTGCGGCGCCGAGGGGGCGCACGACCGCCGGCCTTGCGGGCCCAAGTGAGGAATTCTGATGCGGCAGACACTGGTTCTCAATGTCGTCGGCCTGACGCCCGGGATGGTCGGTCCCGATACCCCACATCTCCGATCTCTCGCCCAACACGGGCGGGTCATGCCGCTCCGCACCGTAACCCCGGCGGTGACCTGCTCTGCACAGGTCAGTTTTCTCACCGGGTCGATGCCGCGCGATCACGGGGTCGTCGGCAACGGCTGGTATTTTCGCGACCTGGCCGAAATCATGTTTTGGCGGCAGTCGGCGGGGCTGGTTGCCGGCGAATGGGTGTGGGACGCTGCAAAGAAGCGCGATCCGGAATTCACCGCCGCCAGCCTCTTCTGGTGGTACAACATGTATCTCAGCGCCACGATCGGCGTGACGCCGAGGCCGATGTACCCGGCCGACGGCCGCAAGATTCCCGACTGCTATGCAAAGCCTGGCATCCTTCGCGACGAACTGACCGAAAAGCTCGGGAGGTTCCCCCTGTTCAAGTTCTGGGGACCGATGACCGACGTTTCGGCCAGCCGTTGGATCGCCGAGAGCGCGCTCCACGTGATGGAAACCCGCTCTCCCACTTTGACGCTCGTTTACCTGCCGCACCTCGACTACGACCTGCAACGCCTGGGACCCAATCATCCGGACATCGCCGGCAATCTCCGCGAAATAGACCAGGTATGCGGAAGCCTGATCGATCGCGCCGGTCTGCTAGGTGCCCGCGTCATCGTCTTGTCGGAATATGGCATCACGCCGGTTTCGCGCCCCGTCCACGTGAACCGGGCGTTGCGCGAAGCCGGTCTGATCGAGGTGCGGGATGAAATGGGCCGGGAGATACTCGACCCCGGCGCCTCGGGCGCATTCGCGGTCGCCGATCACCAGATCGCCCACGTTTATGTCTCCAGACCGGAATTGGTGCGGAACGTCAAAGCCCTGCTTGAGGTGCTGCCAGGTGTCGAGGCGGTTCTCGATGCGGACTCAAAGCCCGCCTACGGGCTCGATCATCCGCGCTCGGGCGAGTTGATCGCCATTGCCGAGGCAGATGCCTGGTTCACCTATTACTACTGGCTCGACGACGCGCGCTGTCCAGACTTCGCCCGAACAGTCGATATCCACCGCAAGCCCGGCTACGATCCCGTCGAACTGTTCATCGATCCGGCCATACGCTTTCCAAAAATCCGCGTCGGCACCCGGCTGGCCAAGAGGATGCTCGGCTTCCGGGCGCTGCTGGATGTGATCCCGCTCGACGCGTCGCTGGTCAAGGGTTCGCACGGCAGGCCGACCGTTCGCGACAAGGACGGGCCGCTGTTCATGACCTCGGACCCGGAACTCGTACCGATGGACCGGATCGAGGCGACCGAGGTCAAGGGCATTATTCTCCGGCACGTTTTCGACTAAGGTTGCGCAGGCAGCGAGCCCGGGGTGGCCGAAGAACCGTAGGCGTTGCGGCGCGCCCTGCCCCAGGTAGACGGCCCCGCCCATCTGTCCTACCCGGAACGTTCGATGCACCCCGAGCGAGCCGCCATGCACTATCTGATAGGGATCGATACCGGCGGCACCTACACGGACGCGGTGCTCTTCGAGGAAGAGCGCGGCGTCCTGGCCAAGGCCAAGGCGTTGACGACGCGCGCCGACCTGGCGCTCGGGATCGGGGATGTGCTCGACGCGGTGATCCGCGAAGGCTGCGTCGCCTCGGGCGACATCGACATGGTGGCGTTGTCGACCACACTCGCGACGAACAGCATCGTCGAGGGGCTCGGCACGCGCGTCTGCCTTGTCGGCATCGGCTTCGAGCCAGCCGATCTCGACCGGGCCGGGCTTCGCGAGGCGGTCAAGAACGACGCGGTCGTAGTGCTCGCCGGCGGCCACGATTCCTTCGGTAACGAGCTGGCGCCCCTCGACCTCAACCCCCTGCGGCAGTGGATCGCGGAAAACGTCGATGCCGTGGGCGCCTTTGCGGTCGCATCGCACTTTTCCGTCGCCAACCCCGACCATGAGGACCGGGCGCGAGCGCTCATCGAGGAGGCGACCGGCAAGCCGGTGACCTGCTCGCACGACCTTACGGCCAGGCTCAACGGCCCCAAGCGGGCGCTGACCTCGGTGCTCAACGCGCGGCTCATCGGCATCATCCACCACCTCATCGATGCCACCTCGGCCCTGCTGGACGCGAAAGCGATCGGCGCGCCGCTGATGATCGTGAAGGGAGACGGCTCTTTGCTCTCGCTTGGGGAGGCGCGGAAAAGGCCCATCGAGACGATTCTGTCCGGTCCCGCCGCCAGCCTTGTGGGCGCCAGCTATCTGACGGGCGTGAGCGACGCGCTGGTGTCGGATATCGGCGGCACCACCACCGATATCGGCCTCCTCAGGGACGGCCGGCCGCGGCTCGACCCGAACGGCGCGACCGTGGCGGGCCTCTCCACCTTCGTCGAGGCCGTGGCGATGCACACCTTCGGGCTTGGAGCGGACAGCGAAGTGCGCCGCTCCGCTGACGGGCTCTCGATCGTTCTCGGGCCGCGCCGGGTCGTGCCGGTCAGCCTGCTGGCTGCGACGCATGGCGCGCTCGTGCACGAGGCTCTCGACCGGCAGCTGGCGATGCCCTCGCCTCCGGACAACGCCGGCCGCTTCGCGGTCCGGACCGGGCGCGGGGGCCGGTCGGCGCTCCATTCAGGGGTGGAACGCGAACTGCTCGACGCCGTGGAAAACCGACCGGTCGCACTCGACGGTTTCCTCGCGTCGGTGCGCCAGCGCTCCGCTTTCGCGCGGCTCGTCGGTTTCGGCGAGGTTACGGTCGCGGCTTTCTCGCCGTCCGATGCGGCGCACGTCCTCGGCCTACACGAGGCCTGGGACAGGGATGCGGCCAGCAAGGCCGCGGCGCTGTTCGCCCGGCAACGCGGGAGCGGCGGCAAACACCTGGCGACCAATGCCGAGGCGATCAGCCGGCAGGTGCTCGATACGTTGGTGCGCACCAGCGCGGAACGATTGCTCGACGTGGCCCTGGGCGAGGACGGTTTCGCTCTCGAGGCACCCAGCCGACATCCCCTGTTGCAGGCCGCCCTGTCGGGCCATCGCGGCATCGCCGAGGTATCGGCGCGCCTCACGCTGCCGATCGTCGGGCTCGGCGCGTCGGCCCCCATCTATTATCCGGACGTCGCCCGCAGCTTGGCGGCGGAGGTGATCGTTCCGGAACATGCCGACGTGGCCAATGCGGTCGGTGCCGTCGTGGGCCGGGTCCGGAGCGAGGCTGTGGCGACGATTTCGCGGCCCGACGACGGGCTGTTCCGGGCTCATTGCAAGGGCATCCCGCACGACTTCCACGATCAGGACCGGGCGATCGCCTTCGCGGAGCAGGCCGCGCAGGACTTCGCCCGCGAGAAGGCCTGCGCCAACGGGGCGAAGGACGTCGAGATGCAGCTGACGCGGGAGGTCGTTTCGGCGCTGGTCGGCGGAACGGACCTCGTCCTTGAGTGGCGGTTCACGGCGGTCGCCACCGGACGCCCGGGGTTCTAGCGCTCGAACGAGAGGGTTGCGGTTTCCGGCGCTCACGCTGCCCGGAGCATGACGTCGACGTGGATCGCATCGAAAGGGAAGGAAATGCGGCCGCTGTCGTCCCGATCCAGCTGCCTACCTAGGTGTCATAGCAAAAGACGCATTCTCCGGAAACCACATAGGCCAGCGAGTATTTGGGTTCAGACCGATCGACAACCGCGTTGTCGATCCCTCCAACGCCATGGCGCGAGCG
>JBBPYT010000126.1:0-7376 GCA_038199665.1 Hyphomicrobiales bacterium | reverse complement strand
TATGCCGAGGAAACCGTCTGCGTTTGGGCGGCCAAGAAAGTGGGCCGCCCGGTGAAGTGGACCGCCGACCGCACCGAGGCGTTTCTGAGCGACGCGCATGGTCGCGATCACGTCACCCACGCCGAACTCGCGGTCGACGCCAACGGCAAGATGCTGGGCTTCAGGGTTCATACCATCGCCAATCTCGGCGCCTACCTGTCGACCTTCTCGTCCGCGGTGCCGACCTACCTTTATGCGACGCTGTTGTCGGGGCAATACGCCATTCCGGCCATCTACGCCGAGGTCGACGCGGTCTATACCAATACGGCGCCGGTCGATGCCTATCGGGGGGCGGGCCGCCCCGAGGCGGCCTTCGTGGTCGAGCGCATCGTCGAGGTGGCGGCGCGCCAACTCAAGATCGACCCGGCCGAGTTCCGCAGGCGCAATTTCGTCACGAGCTTCCCCCACCAGACACCGGTGATCATGTGCTATGACGGCGGCGACTATGGGGCGTCGCTGGACAAGGCGCTTGAGCTCGTGGACTACAAGGGTTTTGCCGGTCGCAAGGCCGAATCGGCGCGGCGCGGGCGCCTGCGGGGCATCGGGTTCTCGGCCTACATCGAGGCCTGTGGCCTTGCGCCATCGGCAGCGGTCGGCTCTCTCGGGGGCGGCGTCGGGCTTTGGGAATCGGCCGAAGTGAGGGTCAATGCGGTCGGCACGGTGGAGGTGTTGACGGGGTCGCATAGCCATGGCCAAGGCCATGAAACCACCTTCGCCCAGCTCGTGTCCGGGCGGCTCGGGATCCCGATCGAGAACGTATCGATCGTGCACGGCGATACCGACAAGGTGCAGATGGGCATGGGCACCTATGGGTCGCGCTCGGGCGCGGTCGGGATGTCGGCGATCAGCAAGGCGCTCGACAAGGTCGAGGCCAAGGCCAAGAAGGTTGCGGGCTTCGTACTCGAAGCGAGCGACCAGGATATCGAATTCAAGGATGGCAAGTTCACAGTGAAGGGCACCGACAAGACGATCGACTTCGCTTCGGTCGCGTTGCAGGCCTATGTGGCCCACAAGTTCAACGGCCAGGATCTCGAGCCGGGTCTGAAGGAGGGTGCGTTCTACGATCCGAGCAACTTCACCTTCCCGGCAGGCGTGCATATCTGCGAGGTGGAAATCGATCCCGAGACGGGCGTGACCCGCATCGAGCGCTGGGTGGCGGTCGACGATTTCGGAGTGATCGTCAACCCGATGATCGTCGAAGGACAGGTGCACGGCGGCATTGCCCAGGGTATTGGCCAGGCGTTGCTCGAAGGTACGATCTACGACAAGTCCGGGCAGCTGATCACGGCCAGCTACATGGACTATTGTATGCCGCGGGCCTACGATTTCCCGAATTTCACGGTGGAAACCACGGAAACACGCTGCCCATCGAACCCCCTCGGCATCAAGGGATGCGGCGAAGCCGGAGCGATCGCGGCGCCGCCCGCTGTGATCAACGCGATCACCGACGCTCTCGGTCATGAAGACGTGCCGATGCCGGCGACATCCCAGACGGTCTGGCGGGCGGTACAGCGCTCACCCATGCGGCCTTCTGCCAAGATGGCTGCCGAATAAGGCCGCCGTCCCTTCTTCCGGCCGCGCTCCGTTCGGACGTGGCCGGCCAGTTACTTCGGGAGACAAGCCCTCCATGTACGCCTTCAACTATCACCGTCCGTCAACCGTCGACGAAGCAGCGGCACTGCTGGCCAAGAACGGCGACGCCAAACTGATGGCCGGCGGCCAGACGTTGCTGCCAGCCATGAAATTGCGGTTCGCCAACCCATCCGACGTCGTCGACATGGGCCAACTCCGCCAGGCGCTATCTGGCATCAAGGAGGAGGGCGGCAAGGTCGTGATCGGCGCCTTGGCGCGCCACGGCGAAATCTCCATCTCCGAGGTCGTCAAGCGAGCGATCCCGGCGCTTGCCGGAATGGCCGGCGTGGTGGGCGACCCCGCGGTTCGCTCGCGCGGTACCATGGGAGGCTCGATCGCCAACAACGATCCGGCGGCGGATTATCCTGCCGCCTGCCTGGCGCTCGGCGCAACGATCGTGACCAACAAGCGAGAGATCGCGGCCGACGACTTCTTCCTCGGCCTGTTCGAGACGGCCTTGCGGGAAGGCGAGATCATTACCAAGATCTCCTGGCCCATCCCTCAGAAGGCCGGCTACGAAAAGTTCCGCAATCCCGCGTCGCGCTTCGCCATGGTGGGGGTGTGCGTCGCCAAGCGCCGGGACGGCAGCGTTCGCGTCGCGGTGACGGGCGCCGGCGCCAGCGGCGTCTTCCGGGCCACGGCCTTCGAAGAGGCGCTTGCCCGCGACTTCACCGAGGCCGCCATCGCCGACGTGAAGGCCGGCACGGACGGGCTCAACTCAGACATCCATGCCGACGCCGCATACCGGGCGCATCTCATCGGCGTGATAGCCAGGCGGGCGCTCGCGGCCGCCAACCGCTGAGCGGCTTGACGCCGGAGATCGTCGTCGGCGACATCACCCGTCTTCCCGTCGACGCCATCGTCAACGCGGCCAACCCGTCGCTGCTGGGAGGCGGCGGCGTGGACGGCGCCATTCATCGGGCGGCCGGCCCAGAACTGCTGGCGGAGTGTCGGAGGTTGGGCGGCTGCCGCACCGGCGAAGCGGTGATCACGGACGGCTACAGACTCCAAGCCAGATGCGTCATCCATACCGTCGGTCCCGTGTGGAACGGCGGCTCGCATGGCGAACCGGACCTGCTGCGATCCTGCTACCGGCGCTCACTCGAGATCGCCAAGGCGACGGGAATCGCCTCGATCGCCTTCCCGGGCATTTCAACCGGCGTCTATCGCTTTCCGCCGGACCTCGCGGCCGAACTGTCGACCGCTGTCGTGCTCCACGCTTTGCACGACCCGGGCTCCCTGCAACGAGTCCTGTTCTGCTGTTTTTCGGATTCGGCCGCGACGCTGTATGAGAAGGCGCTGCGTGAGGCCGGCGTCGAACGTTTGCGGCCCGTTTCGGTCGCGCATTGGCGCTGAAAGCGGCTACACCTCTCTTGCCTTGAGAGAAGGGCAGAATCGGCGACCCGACGTCAACATCAACCCGGACCCCCATGCCTTCCCATCCGTTGCCCGCCACGATCGACGATACGCTCGCGCTTCTGGAGCGGGCCGACTACGTCGGCGACCGTGCGCTCGCGACCGTTCTGTTCCTCAGCCTGCGCCTGGGCCGACCGCTGCTGCTCGAGGGCGAGGCCGGGGTCGGCAAGACGGAAATCGCCAAGGTTCTGGCTTCCTCACTCGGGCGGAAGCTCATTCGCCTGCAATGCTACGAGGGGCTCGATGTCGCCGCGGCGGTCTATGAATGGAACTATGCCGGCCAGATGATGGCCATCCGGCTCGCCGAGGCGGGCGGAAACGCCGACCGCGACCGGCTGCAGGAAGACGTGTTCTCGGAACGCTACCTCGTCAAGCGGCCGTTGCTGCAGGCGCTCGAGCCCATGGCCGAAGGGGCGCCGGTTCTGCTGATCGACGAACTCGACCGCACCGACGAGGCTTTCGAAGCCTTCCTGCTCGAAATCCTGTCGGACTACCAGGTGACGATTCCCGAACTCGGCACCATCAAGGCGCCGCACCCGCCCATCGTGATCATCACGTCCAACCGGACGCGCGAAATACACGACGCCTTGAAGCGACGTTGCCTGTACCACTGGATCGACTATCCGGACGCGGAGCGCGAAGGGAAGATCGTCGCCGCCAAGGCGCCGGGCGCTCCCGCGGCGCTGACCCGCGAGCTCGTCGCCTTCGTGCAGAAGATCCGCAAGGAGGACGTGTTCAAGTCCCCCGGCGTCGCCGAAACGCTCGACTGGGCGACGGCGCTGACCGAGCTCGATGCCGTGGCGCTGGATCCCGAGCTGGTGAACAACACGCTCGGCGTGCTGTTGAAGTACCAGGACGACATCGCCAAGTTGGCAGGGTCTCGCAGCAAGGCGATCATCGACGAGGTCAGGGCGGAGCTCAGCCACACATGATCATGGGGGAGCCGCGAAACCATTCGGGCGGAGCCGAAACCGGGCCTGTGCCCAGCGCGATCGCGCCGGGCCTCGTCCCGGGCCGAGACTGCGGCACCTGCTCCATGTGCTGCAAGGTGTTCCGGGTCGTCGAGGTCGACAAGGCGCCGGGCCAATGGTGCCGCCACATCGTGCACGGCCGCGGCTGCGGCATCCACGCGACGCGCCCCAACGTGTGCCGCACTTTCTTCTGCCACTGGCTGCAGAACGAACGGCTTGGCCCCGAGTGGAAGCCGGATCGGTCGAAATTCGTTCTCTACACCGAGATGGAGGGGCGCCGGCTCGTGGTCGCAAGCGATGCCGCGGCCCCGACGGCCTGGCGCAAGGCACCGTATTACGCCCAGTTCAAGCGCTGGGCGGCGCTTGGCGCCGCATCGAATCGCCAGATCCTGGTGTTCAACGGCACGCGGGCGACCGCGATCCTGCCGGACCGCGACGTGGAACTCGGAACCGTCGATATCGGGGACCTGGTGATCTACCATGCGGTGAACGGTTCCGTGCAGGTCGAGCATCGGCGCAAGGCGGGGTAGGAGCCCAATCGGGGAGGGTGCTCTGGCGTAAGCTGGCGGGCGGCGCGGGGCGCGTCTTTTGGTTTGGGCCGCTCCGCACCTCTTCGCTAATGTGAAGCCACCCTCACCGGGTATGGGGAAGGCGATCGGGCAGCTTTCAAGGTTTTCGGATCAGAATGAACGACAACATAGGTCCGGCATCGAGCGACCCCCTGAATCCAGGCAAGCTCGCCGAAAACGTCGTCTATTTCGCCCGTGCACTGCGCCATGCGGGACTGCCGGTCGGGCCAGGCGCGGTGCTCGACGCGCTCGCTGCCGTGGCCGTGACGCCTTTCACGTCGCGCGACGATTTTCGCGCCATGCTGCATGCCGTATTCGTGAAGACCCACGAGCATACGGGCCTTTTCGACCAGGTTTTCGCGATTTTCTGGAAACGGCGCGGCTTCCTCGAACAAATGATCGCGGCCCTGTCGCCTGCTGCCGAGCCCAAGACGTCGCGCAAGCAGAAGGCGGCTGCAGGTGCCACCCGCGTGTCGGAGGCGTTGTTCCAGCGTCGGGAGGAGCACGAAAGGCCGGCGCCGTCGCTCGACCTCGACGCCAAGCTGACCACCTCGAGCGAGGAGATCTTGCGGCGCAAGGACTTCGCGCAAATGACCTCGGCCGAGGTCGCGGAAGCGATGGCGCGGATTTCCCGCCTTCGACTCACGGGCGACGAGTTGCGCACCCGGCGTTTCACCCCGGACCCGCGCGGCAAGCGCATCGATCCGCGCCGCTCGTTCCGGCGTTCCATGCGGGCGGGCGGCGCTTCCATCGAACTCGCCCGCCGGGCGCCCGCAGTCAAAGTGCCGCCCGTCGTCGCCATCTGCGATATTTCGGGCTCGGTTGCCGAGTATTCCCGGGTTTTTCTGCACTTTCTGCACGCGCTCTCGACGCGGCGGAAGGTTCACAGCTTCCTGTTCGGCACACGTCTGACCAATGTCACGCGAACCTTGCAGCACAAGGATGTCGACGAGGCCCTGGCCTCATGCGGGGAGGCCGTGCGGGACTGGTCGGGCGGCACGCGCATCGCGCACTCGCTCCACCTCTTCAACAAGCTGTGGCTCCGCCGGGTGCTGGGGCAGTCCGCCACTGTGATCCTGTTCACCGACGGGCTTGAACGTGACGGCGCCGGAGAACTCGCGCTGGAGATGGGGCGGCTGCAGCGCTCGTGTCGGCGGCTCATCTGGCTCAATCCGCTGCTGCGCTACGATCGCTTCCAGGCCAAGGCGATGGGCATCCGTGCGATGCTGCCCTTCGTTGACGAGTTCCGTCCCATCCACAATCTTGATTGCGTGGCCGATCTTTGCCGCGCCCTGGCCGATACCCGGTCGAGGGAGGCGGACCCGAAGGCCTGGCTCGCCCGATCCGCATGAGGTTCGCAATGATTTCCACTGAGGACGACATTCTGGCCAAGGCCGAGGCATGGCGGCGAAGCGGGCGCGGCGTCGCGCTGGCGACCGTTGTCGAAACCTGGGGCTCGGCACCGCGCCCCGTCGGCAGTCACCTCGTGGTGGACCACGAAGGCAATTTCCTGGGCTCGGTGTCGGGCGGTTGCGTCGAGGGCGATGTCGTGACCGAAGCCATCGACGTGATCGGCGGCGGCGCAGCCACGATGCTCGAATTCGGCGTGGCGGACGAAACCGCCTGGCGCGCGGGCCTGTCCTGCGGCGGCAAGATCAAGGTCTACGTCGAGAAGGTCGACTGATGCGCCTCGATCTGCTTGCCACCCTCAATGCGGAACGAGCCGCCCGCCGGGCCGCGGTTCTCGTCACCGACCTCGAGGCGGGCACGCAGCGCCTGGTCACGGCGGAAACGCTCGACGCGGACCCTCTGGCCGAGGCGATCGGCGCTCGCATCCGGGCCGGAACGAGCGGCACTCTGGCGCATGAGGGAAAATCCTATTTCCTGTCCGTCCAGGTGCCGTCGGTGCGCCTTGTCGTCATCGGCGCCGTCCATGTCAGCCAGGCGCTGGCGCCTATGGCGAAGCTCGCCGGCTTCGACGTCACCATTGTCGACCCGCGCACCGCATTCGCGACATCGGAGCGCTTCGCCGGGGTGAATCTCGTGGCGGAATGGCCCGATCAGGCCTTGCCGCTTCTGGGGCTCGACCGCTTCACTGCTCTCGCGGCTCTGACCCACGATCCGAAGATCGACGATCCGGCCCTGACCGCCGCGCTCAGGGCCGAGTGCTTTTATATCGGGGCGCTCGGATCGCGCAAAACCCATGCGGGGCGGGTCGGCCGCCTGCTCGGCGCGGGTTTGGATCATGGCGCGATCGACCGCATCCATGCCCCGATCGGCCTCGATATCGGCGCGGTCAGCCCGGCCGAGATCGCGGTTTCGGTTCTGGGCGAAATCATCGCCGGATTGCGCAAGAAGCCCCCACGCGGGCAGACAGAGAGTGGAGCGGCGTGAAATTCGGGCCGGTTCCGGTCGAGCAAAGCGTCGACGCCATCGTGGCGCACGGCGTGCGTGCGGACGGGCTCGTCTTGAAGAAGGGCGACCGCGTCCGACCCGATCACGTCGAGGCGCTCCGGGCGGCGTCGATTTCCAGCATCGTGGTAGCAAGACTCGAACCGGGCGACGTCGACGAGAACGAGGCGGCGCGTCGTCTTGCCGAAAGGGTGGTCGGCGAGGGCCTGCGGATCGACAGCGCCTTCACGGGCCGCGCCAACATGTTTGCACGGGGAGGGGGTGTCCTTCTGGTCGATGCGCCGGCAGTCGACCAGATCAATGCGTTGGACGAAAGCGTGACCCTGGCAACGCTGCC
>JBBPYT010000125.1:0-6771 GCA_038199665.1 Hyphomicrobiales bacterium | reverse complement strand
GGGAACTGGCCTTGGACTTGCACTGGTAGCCAAACTCATCGGCGACCACGGCGGCACCGTCGAATGCGAGTCTCATCCGCGCCGCACGACCTTTCGGGTCCTGATGCCCATGTTTGCGGCGCGAGACGGCCGCGGCGGCACGGTTCTCTGACTGCCGGCGCCTCGATACGAAGGAACATACGGCGATGAATGGGCACATCCTCGTTGCCGACGACGATACGGCAATCCGCACCGTGGTAGGCCAAGCCCTGACGCGGGCAGGCTACGACGTGCGCACGACCGGGACCGCGGCTTCGCTTTGGCGCTGGGTCCAAGCAGGGGACGGTGATCTGATCATCACGGATGTGGTGATGCCGGACGAAAACGCCTTCGAACTGCTGCCGCGCATCAAGAAAATTCGGCCGGACCTGCCGATCATCGTCATGAGCGCCCAGAACACGTTCATGACGGCCGTCAAGGCTTCCGAGCGTGGCGCCTACGACTACCTGCCGAAGCCCTTCGACCTCAAGGAACTCGTTGCGATCGTGGGCAGGGCGATGAGCGAACCGCGCCACCGCGAGGTTCCCCACGACGACGAACTCGATAGCATGCCGCTGATCGGGCGCTCGCCGGCTATGCAGGAGATCTACCGCGCGCTGGCTCGCCTCATGCAAACCGATCTCACGGTCATGATTTCCGGCGAATCGGGCACCGGGAAGGAGCTGGTCGCCCGAGCTCTGCACGATTATGGCAAGCGCAAATCGGGGCCTTTTGTCGCCATCAACATGGCCGCGATCCCCCGCGACCTCATCGAAAGCGAGCTGTTCGGGCACGAGAAGGGTGCCTTCACGGGAGCAAATTCCCGCTCGGCCGGCCGGTTCGAGCAGGCTGAAGGAGGCACTCTCTTCCTCGACGAGATCGGCGACATGCCGATGGAGGCGCAAACCCGGCTGCTCCGTGTCCTGCAGCAGGCCGAATACACCACGGTGGGTGGCCGCACGCCGATCAAGACAAATGTCCGGATCATCGCCGCAACCAACAAGGACCTGCGGGTGACCATCCAGCAGGGGCTCTTTCGAGAGGATCTGTTCTTCCGGCTCAACGTGGTGCCGCTTCGGCTGCCGCCCCTTCGCGAGCGGGCGGAAGATATTCCCCACCTGGCTCGCCACTTCTTTTCGGTGGCGGTGGCTGAAGGATTGCCGCTCAAGCACATGGATGCGGCAGCCCACGAAGCGCTGAAGCGCTATCGTTGGCCCGGGAATGTTCGGGAGCTCGAGAACCTGATCCGCCGACTGGCGGCCCTGTACCCGCAAGAGGTCATCGGCGCACCCCTGATCGAGGCGGAGCTGGGAATGACGAGACCTCACGATGCAAGCGCCTCGATCGAAGCACCCCCGTCGGGGTCCGGGGATGGCAAGGACATTTCGGCAAACGAGGGAGGCCTGGCCGGCGCCGTTGAACGGCACTTGGCAGAACTATTCGCCCGGCATGGCGAAGACCTGCCCCCACCGGGCCTTTACCATCGGATCCTGCGCGAACTCGAAGCCCCACTGGTCTCCGCGGCATTGGCCGCAACGAGGGGAAACCAGATCAAAGCCGCAGAAATGCTGGGACTCAATCGCAATACATTGCGGAAGAAAGTACGCGAACTCGACATCAAGTTGATGCGGCTACCGCGCTGAAGCTTGGAAGGAACGGGATAGGACCGCCGTCGCCTCTATACCCGGCCGGCGACCGACCGCTTGGCCGAGGGGCTTTCCTTCTCATACTGTGATTCAAATGCCGGCAACCTGATGAGCGCCCTGAATTTGTCGCAATCCTGCAACACTGCTGTATAATTACCACGGTTCGGGTTGGGCACTGTCTCGCTCCCGCGAGCCGTCGCGCAACAGGACACGGTGGTCGGTGTTGATGGAACAAGGGGGCGTCGGCGAAAGCGGGATGCTGGTCGGCCGCAAAGCATCGCGGTGGCACGTGCTGAAAGCCGGTCCCTTGATCGTCGGCCTCGCCCTGGTCTCTGCGCTGGGGACTTTCGCGGTCTTCACCGGTTACACCCCAATCGTGCCGACCGATGCCGTCGTGATCGACGTCTTTCTCGCCGACGGCATAATTGCTCTTATCCTGTTTCTGCTGGTCGCCATCGAAGCCGTCAAGCTCGTCGCCGCGTGGCGAGCCCGGAAGGCGGGTGCCCGTCTGCATGCCTATATCGTCGGCCTGTTTTCGATAACGGCGGCCATACCGGCCGTGATCATGGCCGTGGTGGGCTCGGTTGCGCTGGAGCGCGGGCTGTATCCGGCCTTCATGGACGATGTTCGGGGATTCATTTCGCATACTGCAGACGCTGCGCGACTCTATCGTGCAGCGCAGTGCAATTCACTGCTGCGCGAAGCGGATCTGACGGCCTCGGACCTCGACAGAGCCAAGGTCGGTTACACCGATCGGTCGTTTTTCGAGAACTATTTCGCCTCCCGGGTCCATTCGCTGGGTTTCACCACGGCGGTGATCATGAAGGGCGACGGATCGGTGACCGAACGGGTCGATACTGGACGACCTGTGCAGGTCGTGAAGCCCGACAGCTCGGATTTTGCCGATGCGAAAAGTCGCGAGCCGGTGTGTTTCGTGCTCGACGCGGGGAAGACCTTCGTTGCGTTGCGATATCTTCCCTCCTTCGACGATGCGTTCCTCTACGTCGCCCGGCCGATTGATCCTTTCGCCGTGGAATTCCCCCAGCAGGCCCACGACATCATCACGCTCTACGATGCGTTCGACACGCACCGTCGTTCGATACAGGTCGCCTTCATCATCATGTACGGGTTGCTGGCCGTGATCATGCTGCTTTCTGCGATTTGGCTCGGGCTTTCCTTTGCCAACCAACTCGTGGCGCCGATCCGCCGTCTGATTCATGCGACCGACCAGGTTTCGTCGGGCAATCTTTACGTTCAGGTGCCGGTGAGGCGATCGGAAGGGGACTTGGCGCGCCTTGGCGAGACCTTCAATAAAATGACCTCCGAACTGCGCTTGCAGCAGAACCGCCTGATTGCGGCGCGGGAAACGATCGACGAGCGCAGGCTTTTCACGGAGGCGGTCTTGTCCGGTGTGCCTGCGGCAGTGATCGGCATCGGTCCCAAGGGAGATGTCACTGTCGTCAATCCATCCGCAAACAAGATCTTGGCTCAGGCTGTGGAGGATGATGCCGGCATCATCGGGCAGAAGCTGACAGACGTGTTGCCGGAGCTCGAGCCCATCGTCGAGGATGCCAGGGCAGGGCGGCAGCGCTTGCACCAGGCACAGGTGACGTTGTCGCGCGGCAACCGCGACCGCACCTTCAACGTTAGGGTCACGAGCGATCTGTCGGCGAGGGTCGAGCGCGCTTACGTGGTTACGCTCGACGACATCACCGATCTGGTCGCGGCCCAGCGGACCTCCGCCTGGGCCGATGTCGCTCGTCGGATAGCGCATGAGATCAAGAACCCTTTGACTCCGATACAGCTTTCGGCCGAACGCCTGAAACGGCGGTACAGCAAAGTCATCACCGAGGGGCGGGACGTCTTCGACCAATGCACGGACACGATCATCCGGCAGGTGGACGACATGAAGCGCATGGTCGACGAGTTCTCCTCGTTCGCCCGCATGCCGAAGGCATCGTTGCAGGAGGACGACCTCGGGGCATGCGTTGCCCAGGTGGTGTTTTTGATGCGCGTGGGCAATCCGCAGATCACCTTCGAGGAATCGCTTCCCGAAGCTCCGCTGGTCGCTCGGTTCGATCGGCGACTGCTGGCGCAAGCCCTGACCAATATCATCAAGAATGCCGCCGAAGGCATTACGGCTTCAACCGGGGAGTCCGGCTCCGGCCGCATCGAGGTTTCACTGAAAACCAGCCCAGAAGGTCAGGCAGTGATCGACGTCGTCGACAACGGCAAAGGCTTTCCCGCGGAAAACAGGCACCGTCTGCTCGAGCCTTACATGACCACCCGCACCGAGGGCACCGGCCTGGGTCTGGCCATCGTGGCTAAAATTTTTGAAGACCATGGCGGCGGCATCGAGTTGCTCGACGCCCCCGGCCCGCACGGAGCACATGTCCGGCTCCATTTTCCTCTCGATCCCCCTCGCTCGCTGCCGCAGATGGACGCTGTGGCGGAGCCCGTCAGCGAGAAAGCGTAAGAGCAGGCAATGGCAACCGACATCCTGATCGTTGACGACGAGGCCGATATCCGGGAGCTGGTGTCCGGTATATTGTCCGACGAAGGTCATGGAACGCGCACGGCCAAGGATGCCGATGAGGCGTTGGGCCTCATCGCGGCGCGGCGACCGCATCTCCTGTTTCTTGATATCTGGCTGCAAGGCTCGCGGCTCGACGGCTTGCAACTTCTGGAAATCGTGAAGGAAAGTCATCCCGCGTTGCCGGTCGTCATGATTTCCGGACACGGCAACGTCGAAACCGCAGTATCGGCGATCAAGCTGGGCGCCTACGACTTCATCGAAAAACCGTTCAAGGCCGACCGTCTCGTCCTCGTCGTGGACCGGGCGCTCGAAGCCTGGCGCCTGAAGCGCGAGAATGTGCAATTGCGGGCGCGTGCCTTGAGCCCGAATCGCATTGTCGGGCGGTCGAGCAGCGCGAACCAGCTCAGGCAGGTGATTGAAAAACTCGGACCCGCCAATTCGCGCGTGCTGATCGCCGGCGCAGCCGGCGCCGGCAAGGAACTGGCGGCGCGAATGATTCACGATCTGTCCGGTCGGGCCTCCGCGCCGTTCGTCGTCATCAACGCCGCCACGATGCTCCCGGAGATGATGGAAACGGAGCTGTTCGGCGTCGAGGGCAATGATGGCCGGGGCCGCAAGATCGGGGCGCTTGAGGAAGCGCACGGCGGCACGCTGTTCATCGACGAAGTTGCCGACATGCCGCGCGAAACCCAGGGCAAGATTCTGCGCGTGCTCGTCGATCAGAATTTCCAGCGAGTCGGCGGAACGACCCGCGTCCACGTCGACGTCCGCATCATCTCTTCATCCAGCCGGGATCTCGCGGCGGGTATCCAGGACGGCAGCTTCAGAGAGGATTTGTTCCACCGGCTTGCCGTGGTCCCGGTTCGGGTTCCGGCGCTTTCGGAGCGACGGGATGACATTCCCGAACTGATCGATTTCTTCATGGACCAGGTCTCGGCGACCAGCGGCTTGCCGCGCCGGAAGATCGGTTCAGACGCCATGGCAGTCCTTCAGTCCCACGACTGGCCCGGGAACATCCGCCAGCTGCGGAACAACGTAGAAAGGCTGATGATCCTGGCGTCGGGGGATCCGGACGCGGAGGTGACGGCCGACATGTTGCCGTCCGAAATCGGCACGCTCGTTCCTTCGACGCCGAACGGGGCAGGGGGAGAGAAATTGATGAGCCTGCCGCTGCGCGAGGCTCGAGAAGTGTTCGAGCGTGAATATCTGGTGGCTCAGATCAGCCGCTTCGGCGGGAATATCTCCCGAACGGCTGAATTCATTGGGATGGAGCGGTCTGCACTGCACCGAAAACTCAAATCGCTGGCAATTGATTGAGGCGAAAACGTTACAGGGGCGCTGCCTCGCGCCCCCGGGACGCCGCGGGCCATGAACTTTGTGTTGCGACTTTTGTTGTCTCCTCCTCTAATGCGCCCGAATGGTCGCGGTGGGAACGACCCTGAGCGTGATTAACTGCGGCATTGCGACCGCGAGCTGGCGGCGACAAGCAATGGACGGGAACATGGCGTCTGAACGAACACAAAATCTACAAGATACCTTTTTGAATTACGTCCGTAAGAACAAGGTCCCCTTGACTATTTTCCTTGTAAATGGCGTGAAGCTGCAGGGCGTTGTTACGTGGTTCGACAATTTTTGTGTGCTGCTTAGGCGAGATGGGCACTCACAGCTGGTCTATAAGCACGCTATTTCGACCATCATGCCGGGTCAGCCGATCCAAATGTTCGAAGCGCCTGAAGAGCCGGTGGCTGGCGAGAAGCGGTGATCAGTCGCTATATGCTGAGCAGGGCTGCCGAACGGGGCAAGGTGACACAAAGCACTTCGACTGACACCGACACGCTCGAACGCGCTACCGCGCGATCGACGAGAAGCCTGGTGGTCGCACCCTACCTGACAGCGCGACAGCGTGGGCCGTCTCGCGACCTGCGGCTTCCCGACGCGCGCATCGAGGAAGCTGCCGCGCTCGCCGAAGCCATCGATCTCGATGTGGTTGGGCGCGAGATCGTGCACCTCGGTTCGATCAGGCCCTCGACCTTTCTCGGCAAGGGCAAGGTCGAGGAGCTTGCGCGGTTGATCGAGAACAGAGAGGTGGGCTTGGTGATCATGGACTGCGCCTTGACGCCGGTGCAGCAACGCAACCTCGAGAAAGCGTTTTCGACAAAGGTCATCGACAGGACCGGCCTGATCCTCGAGATCTTCGGGCGACGCGCAAGGACCCGCGAAGGTGCGTTGCAGGTCGAACTCGCTCATCTGGCCTATCAAAAGTCCAGACTGGTAAGATCCTGGACGCACTTGGAGCGCCAGCGCGGCGGATACGGCTTTCTCGGAGGCCCCGGCGAAACCCAGATCGAGACCGACCGCCGACTGATCGAGGAACGAATGGCGCGAATCGAGCGGGATCTCGACCACGTCAAGCGGACGCGTGCGACGAACCGCAAAACCCGGGCCGGCGTGCCTTTTCCGACGGTGGCGCTTGTTGGATATACCAATGCGGGAAAGTCGACCCTGTTCAATAGGCTGACGCGTTCGACGGTCTTGGCCGACGACATGGTCTTCGCCACCCTCGATCCGACG